>NZ_LADU01000006.1 GCF_000961795.1 Hyphomonas sp. BRH_c22 | reverse complement strand
ATACGATACGCCCTCCCTGCCGGCTTTTGATGTACGTGGCGTCGATCCACAGATAGGGCCACTCGCCCTCTATCGGGCGGTTCAGGAAAGCCTGTACCCGCCCATCTATTTCTTCGCATAACCGGCTGACCTGGCTCTTGGAGATGCCTGTGCCGCCCATCGCCTTGACCAGGTCATCGACGGCGCGTGTGGAGATGCCCTTGATGTAGGCCTCCTGTATAACAGCCGTCAGCGCTTTCTCGGCCGTCCGTCGCGGCTCCAGGAACGACGGGAAGTACGTTCCCTTGCGCAGCTTCGGGATGTCGAGATCAATCCGCCCGGCACGGGTTTCCCAAGCCCGTTCGCGGTAACCATTCCTGTAAGTCTTGCGATCCGCGGAGCGGGCACCGGGAGCCGCGCCCGTATGCGACTCCACCTCCATCTCCATCAAGCGCCCGGCCGCAAAAGCCAGCATGTCGCGCACCAGATCGTTGTCTGCGCTCTGGTCAATCAGCTCGAATAAAGCCAATCTGTCTTCGGTCATCGTGTGAGGTCCTTCTGGTTGAGTTTCGCAACCACAACCTCGACGGATTCGCGCACGATGACCTTCCTCAGGTCGAATTTACACCAAGCCCCGGGACGCTACCCACATCTATTAGCATTATATCGCGGCTGTGATGAAAATTCGGATGAAGAACGGTGCGCGAAATCGCTCAAAATTGAGGGGAGGACAAAATACGTCGAGTAACTGGCCTACTTCGAGGGCGTTGGGCTAAAGTGGTCGGCCAGTTCGTTGCTCGTGAAGCCGTGCGAAAAAGATTCGGCGTCATAGGGCAGCATGGTTTCGGTCCATGCCGCAAAACGCGCCTTCAGGTCGGCAAACACGTCAGGATACCTAGCCTTGAGGTTGCCACGTTACAGAGGATCCGCCACGACGTCGAACAGGAATTCATTCCTGGAGATGCTGAGATATTCAGCCGAATGATTTTGACGATGCCTTCAAGGCTGGCAGGTCGATCACCTGGGCCGCACCTTTGTGAAGCGCTATGATCCCCTGCTTCTCGAGCTTTCTCAAGATCTGGTTGACATACACGCTGGTTACGCCTGTTGCATCGGCGAGGTCGATCTGACGGACCGGAATTGATGCGCCATCCACTCCGCAAACGCAGCCCTGCCGTTCCCACAGGTAGGCCAGTAACCAAGCTATCTTCTGGGGGCCCTGCCGGCTTCCAATATTCGCGAACGATCGGAATACACGGGCGATCAGGTTTTCTCTCTGCAGGGCGACCTTGTCCTTCGCCATGGGCACAGCATCCAGGTACCGCTGGAAGCTTTTCGTCGGCATCATGTAGACTTCCGTGTTCGAAAGGACTTCCGTGGAGCAGGGACTGCCAGACCCCAGAGCATCCAGCGGAAGCACAAGAGACCCGGAAAGTTCGAACTCCATGACCTGGCGCTTTCCGGTCTGGTTCGAGCGCGTATACGCCACGATACCATTTTCGATCAGATAGACCCGATTCGTTGGCTGCCCCATTTGCGCGAGATGCTCTCCCCGGCGCAGGCGCGTTACAATCCCCTGGTCTTTTATGATGCCGTGAAGCGTGTCCACTTCTCTGTTTACAATTTCGGCACAACTTTTCTCGCAGCCCACAACGGAGCTGTCCGGTCTTAACTCTTGTAACACGGTCCCCACCTTGCTTTCGAATTTCTGTCGAAAATTTCAGTCAGCCTGATTGCTCAATGCCCAGACAGACTCCTACCCATTCGTCCCTCTCCCAACACGCCTATCAACCATATAGTCGTGGCTCTGGCTTGTAATGTAGCGTAACTATAGGTTCCTATTTTGACTTATTTTTTACTTGGGTACAATAGATTATTAACTTTCTTTTAATAAAATTATTGCCGTGTTAAAAGCCGTTCGCCAATGTGTGCACACGTGCAACGATCACGATGATTATAGCCGTCGCACGAATAAATTCCGGTCTTTTGAAGTGCGGTAATAACATCCGTATCCAGGTTGCCCGAAGGGCGGCCCGCGAGAATTGAACACGCAAGGCGCGTCGACAAACTATCTGAATATTTCGATGTGCGCGAACTCTCGACACTCTTGATCGGGCACCCTTATGCCATGATGAATATGTTCAGATAAGGTCGAGGGGAACCCCAGGGAAATGGACAGTGTGCGAAACACTCCACTGCCCATAGGTTCTGATCAGGCGCTGGGTTACATTCGAAACCCGGCGCAATTCACTTTGGCCAAATCCAGACTTTGTCGGCGTCGAAAAGGCTCTTCGGGGTCGTTCCGGCGTTCAGTCCATCGGCGCAAGGTCAAGCCTGCCAAGGTCCTTGCGCGCATGATTCGTCCCATTTTCGCAAGGTCCCCACTAAGCGGATGTTGGACGAAGGGCGGCGCCGGCATACCTGCCTTTTGTCAGAATGTGATGGCCGTCTCCTGATCAGACCGCCCCGGCGGGCACCTGAAAACCGGCTCCATCTAGTTACCAGGCGTATTGGCCGGTTGATTGACCACATCAAACAGAAATGATGACAATGCCGCCTCACGCGCGCGTTCCAACTCTTCCAGTTCGCGTTCCGAGGCCGCTTCTGCCTCCATGCGGTGTTTCTCTGCCGCAAGCAGACCACCTTCGACGAGCAATTGCTCGCGCCTTTCGCGCTCCTCTTCACTCTGATCGAGTGAAGAGAGCCTTGTGCAATCATCGTTGAACTGGCGCCCGCTCAGCCGCATGCGCTCGACGAGCGCCTCATCTTCCGGGTCTATTGCGCACTTCATGTCGCCTATTTCAGTCCGCTGGCTGGAGAGCATGTCTTCCGTAGTCGGTGTTTTGACGATTGTCGCGACCTGTATCTGCTGAACCTTGCCGCGGCTTTCAGGTGTTACCGAATTCATTTGCGTGAGAACGGCATGACTGCGATCGCCCATGGGGGCATCTTCAGCGACTTGACGCATGTGCGCATCTGCGTTCTCGCCCGCCACCGAATTCTCATTCAGGAGCATCAGCCCAACGACAAGCGCAATGACCAGTCTGGCCGGTTCCATGTCAATCGAATCCCGTCTGCGTTATCGAAATGGATGAGCTTCCGAACTGGGTAACAGCCAGTCCGAGCCCATTGCCATTTTGCACATGCACCAGTGTATTATCGAACCCCAGCTGTGTCGCGAGCGAAAAATTGTTCAAACCACCCTGCTGAACCGAAAGATTGTTGCGGCCACCAACCTGAACACCGATTAGCGTATTCCGGGCACCGGCCTGATCAACATGGAGCGCATTTTCGCCTCCTGAAGATTCCTGGTAGGCAATCGCGAGATGTCCAAGACCAGCCTGATCGATCCGGGCCGCGTTCCCGTCGTGACCACGCTGGTTCAGTATAGAAGTATTGCGGTAGGATCTGCCGAGGAGAATGCGCTCGGGAGAATCATCAAGCACGAATGAATCATCATCTTCTGCCAAGGCTGATTCGTCCTCGTCCGGATCAAGCGGCGAATCGAGTAATGATGACGTTGCAAGCGCCTGTTCTCCACTGGCTTGCGCCATCGCACGGTCCCACTGAAAAAGGGCCTGAGTGAGCAGGCAAACGGCGAGCACTGTCGCCAGTGCTCGCACGAAGGCGCTGCCCCACACCATGCTACTGGCTGATAGTGGCGACGTGCATCATGCCTATCTGGCTGACATCAGACAGAGCACTTTCGGCGAATTGGTCAACTGTGGCGATGTTGCTGCTGCCGTCCTGAAGCACAGTCGACAGAATATCCGTGTTTGTGGCACCGAGCCCCGACTGCATGACGCGCGTGTCATTGTCAAAGCCACCCTTCTGCGTAATCGTTGCACTGGCCCGGTAGCCCGACTGCTCCACCTTTGCAAGGCCATCAGTCAAACTCGCCTCTTGCGTGATATCGACCGTGTTGCGGAAGCCCGTATTGAGCTGGTCGATGTCGACCCGGTTATCCTCACCCAACTGTATTGCGTTCGCACGGTTCAGCACGCCGTCCGTGTCGATACGGACAATGCCATCGATACCGTCTTCGGAGACAACAGCTCTGTTCAAACTTCCGAACTGGTTGACCCGAACAAGCGGATCGAGCCCTGCGGAGTCCACATTTGCGTTATTATCCCAGGAATCAGGGCTGGCAACCTGGCCCGGCCCGGCCCAGGTCCCCTGATTGATGACAACGCTGCCACCATTACTCTCCTGAAGAATCTTAGCGGTGTTGCCAAGGCCGTTCTGATTGATCCGGCCGGTGGGGGCAACACTTACCGCCCGTTGCGTGATGGTCGCCGTGTTTCCATCACCACGCTGGCGAACTGATGCATCCGCGTTGGCAGACAGTTGCCGGATTGTCGAGCTGTTCTGGGTGGACGATGCATAATCGTGAACCTGGTTTACGAATGCAACCGCACCATTCCTTCTCTGTTCGATCACCGACGCGTTTGCGTAATCGTTCCCGCCCATGACATAGCTGCCCTGGGATTGTCTCACAGTCGCACTTGCATTGTTCACATTGCCCGAGGCGCCGCGGAGCTGTTCAATACTGGAATAGCCCTGACTGTTCGTGGTTCCACCCACGGCTTGGTTGACGTCTGCCGTGTTGCCGTTGCCGCGCTGGCTGATAATCGACGTGTTGTTGCCGTCCAGCGCGGGGGCTTGTTGTGCCAAGGCAGGCGCCGACGCAATTGCGGCGGCTGAGATGGCAGTGAGGAGAAGTCTCTTCATGGTACTGTCCTTTCTTTTGTCTCGTGACTACTGGCTGACAAGCGCGGTGTTGCCAGAGCCGAGTTGCGTGACGCTGGAATACGCGTCATCGGAGAATTGCGAGACGTCCACCACGTTGAGCGAGCCGCCTGCCTGGTTGACATACGAGTATCCTCCCGCCGCAGTCTGAACGACATCAACAAGACCATCAGTACCCGTCTGGATGATCTCCGATTCATTGTCGGCGCCAGTCTGGGAAAGACTGGCCTCGTTGCTGAAACCGGACTGAGTGATCAGGGACTCGTTACTCGTACCGAATTGAGCGGCGAAAACGGTTCCCGACGCCCCCGACTGATCTATGGTCGAAATATTGCCGGCCCCGGTCTGGTTTGACGTGAGCCCGTTGTCGGATCCGTCCTGGGTCAGCGTCGCAGTATTTGATGTTCCATCCTGGAATCCAGCGATCGTGTTCCCGGTTCCTGAAGCCAATTGGGTAATGAAGGCCATATTGGACGCGAGGCTCTGGACAAACTCTACGCTGCTAACGAATCCGTCCTGATGCAGTGTCACCGCATTATCATCATCATTCTGAGTGATCGTCGCCTCATTGAAACTTCCTGCCTGGAAGCCGATCACACTGTTTCCATTGCCAATCTGCGTAATCATGGCGTCAGTATTGTCTGCTGACTGGGCAAATCCGCCTGCACCGCCGACACTGTTGCCGTCGCCTTCCTGCGAGACAACAATTGTGCCCTGCGTGCCGGATTGGAGGAGGTTGCTTGTGTTTCCCGCCCCAACGCCAATCTGCGTGACGTTGATCGTGCCCATAAATCCAGTCTGCTCGACCATGGAGGTGTTCAGTGTCCCGCTCTGATCAACTCCGACAAAATCAGAGCCACCAGACTGAATGACGTCTGAGGTCTGCTGATCGCCAGCCTGGCTGACCTCGGCCGTTTCCAGATTGCCGGTTTGATAGATATTCGAAACGCTGTTTTCAGAATTCTGGACAACCGTCGCAGTCACATCGGAACCCGACTGGTTAATATCAGACTGGTTTCCGCCGCCATCCTGCGTAACATCTGCGACCGATAATCCACTCGTATCCTGGAAAATGGTTGATTCATTGGCCGAGCCAGACTGATCAGCCGTAGCCACCGCATTGCTGGATATTTGATCAATGTCAGACGTGTTGGTTGCACCCCCCTGACCTGCATCATTGTGCTGGGTTACAGTCGCCAAGTTGCCGATACCTTGCTGAAGAATAGCACTATCGTTGACATTCGCACCCGTTGCCGATGTTGCCGTATCAGTCTGGGTTACTGTTGCGATATTGCCCTGAACCGATTGGTCAATGACGGATAGCGCATCAAAGCTTCCGGTTTGATTGACTGTTGCGCTCTGGTTCAGTCCTTGCTGGGTGACCTGGGAATCGTCTGCCAGGGCGGGAATGGCCAGCACGGCAGCCAAAGCTGCGCTTATAAGAAGTTTGTTTCGCATTTCTTTTCTCCTGCGACATTGCGAGCCAGTCACATTGAAAGGCTTCTTTGGATTCCGCGCCCGGTCAAATCCGGACTGCTCTTGATACGGACTTTGTAGTCCGTCCAATTTCAGTGGCCATGTCATTGCGAGTGCTCCAGTGCGGCCAATTTGACTCGTTGCATGTCCCATTCAGTGCGAGAGCGCTGATCGGTTTCCGCGACATCGTCCTTCAAGGCAGATGTCTCGACCGAGGAAGGGCTCAGCCGCTGAGTGCGCTGCTTGCTTGCCTGCGCCTCAGGTGGGGAGACCTGCATGCTCCGTCCCGGGGCTGAATTGGAGACCGACCCGGCTACCGTCGCCGCAACAGGCCTGGAGACGACCCTCGTGGACGCCACTTTTGAGGCCGCAGTAGTGGATCCTGCCTTCCCTGCGTCTGCAAAGGCTTGCCTGGTCACGGATGTGCCGTCACGACTCGCCCGATATTGCTCGAGCAACTGGGCGCCCGCCAATTTGTCCTGAAATCCCCATACGCCAAGATCTGCGCCTTCGAGGATCAACAGTTCCACGGCCTTCTCGGTCGCTTGGCGCAGCGCAAGAAGATCTGGTTCGTTCGACGTGATGCCGGTATCAACTTCAAGGAGCTCCTGAAACGACACAAATTTGAACACGTCCGCAGCCAGCCCGACCGATGCGATCCTCTTCGAGGCTACCACTGACGTTATGACTTCGCCAGTCTTTACACTGACCGCCCGAAGGTAGACTGTCACCTTGTCTTCGCGATAATCAGTCGATGCTCCAATTCCGAGAAAACGCGCGCCAGCACCTCCGGTCTTCGTATTTGTATCGTAGCCGATAATACCGCCTTCGAGTATGATGCCGGCGAACAGAAGTGGCGGCAGCGCATCCTCGCTGACCTCATCTTCACCCAAATACTGCCGACGCATTTCGCGGATGATTTGACGCTCTTTGAGAAGATTATCCAGGTTTTCGCGTTCGATAACTGTGAACCAGGACCGGTTTCCAGCATCCTGAAGCGCTTTGAGCAAAACTGATGACGATCCTTGTGTTACAGCGCGCGACAAAGTTTGCACGCGATCAGACGGCTTGAACTGCCCCGTCTGGTCTTCGAAACGGTAGACCGCCACTGCGGGCCTCTCGGCTGGTGGCGGAAGGGACCGCAGACGCGATTGTGTAGGCGTCTCAACTTCCGACATCGCAGGCTGCTCGATAAAGCCCGGGTGTCCGTCATGTGTGGTCGCACATGCTCCGAGAACCAGCATGATCGCCAATGCAAATGCACCTCTCCAAATTGCGTCCACGACCTAAAACACCCCCGATTGGTTGAAGCCAGGATCACCGGCGGACAGGGCCGCCTCTCCGGTTTCAGCAGAAGCGTTGGGAGAGAAACTCGAAATCGGGGATTGTGATGCCGGTTGGAGCAGGTCCACGCCGGTGGCGGCCGAACTCGAGCCTGACTGATCGAACAGTGGAATCTCAATTTCAGTAATCGCGCCTGTCGATGTGTCCGTAATGGTCAGGTGGACAGAGTCCAGCCCCCGGACAAACGTTATCGTCTGGTCGCCGAATGTGATTGTTCCACTGTCGCGAGGACTTTCACCGAAAATCGCATCATTGACCTCGCCTGCAAGGGATGAGAGCAGCCGGCTTTGCAGTTGCCGCAAAAACTGGTCGACTTGGGTGTTACCCGTTTCCGATCGCCTTGGATCCGTATGATCGTTCTGAGCATTGGCAACAGCCAGCAAATGCGACGAATTGAAACTGTCACCCCCAAACGAGGGATTGATAGGATGGTAGACGATTTCCTGCGCCCCGGCACCTGCAAACGACCAGCTTGCCAGGACCAAGAAAGACGCTGTGATGACTTGCCTGCCTGACTTCATCGTGCGCTCCCCACTGAGGGGATTTTAATCCAGATTCAAACCACTCGAACCGGTCGTATCCCCACATAACACGAAATAGTCTTGCTCATGGGCAGCGCCCGGTCAAAGACTTGGGGCCAAGCAAAGCGGAGGAAAATACTGCTTTTATAAGATTCTCCATTTCCGAAGCGCAAGAAATCCGGTTCGCAATACATACGCGCTCATCTCGTCGGCTGCTCTGGATCGATCCAGCTGCCGCGCGCTTCCAGGCGGTTCAATCTGGCGTCAAACGCAACAATGTTGACACCAGCCGCTCCAACACGGTCATTCGGCCCGAAGCTCACGGGAGCGCTCATCACGCCGTCAAATTCTTTCAATCCTTCAAGCGACTTCGTCAGGCTGGCGCGGGTGACACCCCGTCCGGCCCGCATCAACCCCTCGATCAAGACTACGGCCGCCGACCAGGCCTCCGCCTGGACGATCACGCTGTCGGCTCCGGTGCCGGCATGTGCTCGCGTTCTGGCGAAAGACGCCTGAGCCTGTCTGGATATCCGGTCCAGTGATGCAGGCAAGGCGACCCGCGTCTCCTCGGGGAAACTCCTCCGAGTCTTCACGTCGATCCGCGTAAGAACGGCATGCGGTACCAGTAGCTTTTCGTAGGCGCCAACCATAGACGCACAAGCCGGATCGCCCAGGAGGGCAACTCTGCCATCTTCTTCCAGACAAGGATCTGCCAAACGAACTTCTTCCCACTCCCGGGCTGCATAGAGCCGCAGACCAGCCTCCTGTTCAGAGAGTCCGGGCATGAGCCGAAAAACCTGCGGGTCTGCACCACCGCTGCCCCGTACACCAACTATCGGCAGATCGTTCTCGGGATACGGCGGCGGGAACAGGGCCGCAAATATGTCGGAAGGTACCGGATCGTTCACCTTTGCAACGACCAGCTCCAGTTTGCGACCATAGATGCCGCCAACAGCGTTGAGATCGGCAAACAGCGCTTCCACTATTTTTCGCTCTGCCTCTGCCGGCGCAGCATCATTGTCCTGCGAGAGAAGGATTCGAATAGTTCCATCATCCATGCCCGGCGCTTCGATACTGGCGAGCTGCGCCAGAAAGGCCCAGAGATCAGCTGTATCCCGATCTGTGAGATTAAACCGTGGCATCGACTGATCGAGCAAGCTGCCGCCGGAATCCACTCCAGTCTGCACGGCTCGTGCAAATTTCTCGCGTGTATAGCCAGGCCTCATACGACCGGTCTGCCCCGCCACTTCGTAAGGACGTGTGAGCGCGTCGCGCGAAAGGTTGCTTGGCACGATGCCCCGTTCAGAATTTCCCTCACCCTTCTCTCCATGGCAACTGGCGCATGGAAAACTCCGGGCAGGCAAGTCTACATCCATATCGGAAATTCGCGCGGTTGCCTGCTCGAGCGCCGAGCTACGCTCGCCATAATATATAGACCGGCCCCGCGCCTCGTCGGGCCTGAGCTGGGCATGGCTTGCATTTGCGAAACAGACGCTCGCCAATAGGGCCGTGACCAGCCTGACCCTACTTGAAATTGTCATCAGCAATGTCTGTAATCTGCGCAGCCAGGACAGCGTCGCTCAGGTGTGCCGGAATCTTGCGCCAGCGCGCTGTGCGAGTGTTGCCAACGAGTAGTGCCGTCAGGTGCGCATCCCGTTCGAACACCTGCCCCATCCGTTCACTTACTTTTTCGACCGATGCTGCGTCTCCAGTAAGCCACAGCCAGCCGCGACCGGCCTTGAACCTCTTGCGATACTCTCGAAGGACCGAGGGAGTATCCGTTTCGGGATCGACCGTTATCGATACGAATACGATATCCTGTCCGATCCGGTCACCAAGCCGATCCTGGACCCGCTGCAAGGAGGCGTTGATCAGCGGACACGCTTCCAGGCAGCTCGTGAAAATGAAACTGATTACAACTGTTTTTCCTTCCAAGACGTCCGTATAGAACCGGACATTGTAACCATCATGCGTTTTCAGCACCGTGTCAGTGAAATAGGCCCGCGCTTTCGTGTGCTCTTTCGATTCATTGACGGTCCGTGTCTCCACGCCATTCGCGGCGTCATTATGCTTGCCGCCATGCGCGTGAGCCGGACCCGCCAGCAGGCATGCGAAGGCGATGCTGAGCGTCACCAGAAATTTCATTGCGGCCCCCCATGAGTGTCCATTGCATGCTCGACATGCTCCTGCGAGCCCGGATCGTCACACCGCGCCTCCCGCATGGTCAGATAGTCTTGTACGCGGCTTTCCACAAAGGCAGGATCGGGCAATCCGAACACGCGGACGAAATGTCCCGATTGCGCATCCCCGATCAGGACCATCGGCGCATGGTCTTCCGGATTGGTGGAATAGGCATCCATCTCTGTAAGCGCCGCATCCATGGTTGCCTTTTCACCCGTGAGAAAAGTCCAGTTGGCACGATGACGGGCGGCAAATTCTGCAAGTCTCTCGGGAGTATCCGTGTTGGAATCGATACTCATGGACACAAACGCAAGCTGGCTGTCGGGAATGTGTTCCAATCGCTTTCGCGCCTCACCCAGGAGCGAGGTTGTAACCGGGCAAATTGTCTGGCAGCTCGTGAAGATGAAATCGACCACCACGATCCGGTCACCTACGACATCCGAGGCAAGCGTTCTTGGATTTCCATCCTGATCCACCATAGGTGCATCACTCAACGTGACGTCCGCTGAAACCATCTCGTGCCGGGCATCACCAGTTTCCAGCGCAGCGCGGTGCGCGGCGTGAGGATCACTCTTCTGATCGGCATTCTGCGACTCGGCGCTGCAACCTGTTACCGTCAGGAGAGACAGCATTGCCATTCCTGCGCCAGCACGGTTCAATGACTTGCTGAATGACATTACGGAGTTCCTTTCACCGGCAATGTGTCGCTGCGGGCAATGACCGTCAGGAACGGAAGCTTGGCATAGGTGAGGCCCAGCGCATCTACCGCAGGATAGACATAGTGTGCACCATCCTGCTGGGGAATGAACGTCACTTCGTAAGCGCCATTACCCACCGGCTTCACGGTCTGCTCGGTGCGGTCCTGTCCGGGTGCGCGATAGGTTAGCACACGGACGTCTTCCCGATTTGCCGGAGCTCCCGCGCGGGCTGTGTCGGTCAACCTGAACCGAACAGTGGTCGCTTCACCTGTTCGCACAATAGATCCCGACCGCGTTTCAAAGGCAATTCGCAGCGGTGCTTCATCAGCTTCGATGAGGGGGTTCCTTTCCGCTGAAAACCGGAAGCATTCGATCATTTGGGGCGAATCCATCGTAAGAATGACTTTGAAATCTCCAGATGCCGGTATTTTCACTGCGGAGACATACTCTCCAGGCGAGACCTCCTTGATGGTCCGGTCAGCAACGAGCGCCGACAGTGGTCTGTGCCCGTAATTGCGGAAGCTGCCCATCGGAGCATTCATGCCCTCCATATAGTAATAGACTGTAGCGTCTCCGGGACTCACGGCGAGCGTCGCCGCCTCAGTCACAGCTCCAGCGAATAAGTCTGAAGGCAATAGGCGAGGCGCCTCAGAAGGCGGGCGCTCCCCGGCTTCGAACCCTGTGACTGTTGGAACATTCTTGCCGCCGATATCAGACAGCTTGATCATTGAAACGCGGGTTGATTCCAGCGAACGCACAAAGGCGTAATTGCGAGAGAACGACACCTGGAATGGCCGCCCCGGAACTGCAATCGCGTGCGCTTCGCGCATGGTTGCTGTGTCGAAGACAATTACCTTGTCCTCTGATGGATTGACGACGAAGCCATAACGCCCGCCCGGCATCATGCGCAATGGGCCAAGTCCCGCCTCTAGATCCAGGCGAGACCGAGTCTTGCCGCCTGGAACCTCAATCGCATGGACCGCTCCTTCTTCGCCATCCACGACAAGCAGTACTTCGGAGAGATCAGACCATGCCAGGGAAATCGGAGCGCCATCAAATGATATGTCGCGCAGCTTCTTCAACGTCCTGATATCTATGACACTGACGGTGGAGGAATCCCGGTTGGACACAAATGCGAACCGGTTGTCCTTTGAAAAGGCCATCTCATGATGTCCTTCTCCGGTCTCTATTTGAGCAACGGCCTTATCCGTCACGGCATCGAGAACCGTCACTCCCGGCTCTATTCCAACGCGACCGATCCACACATATCGGCCATCCGGCTGGACCGCGATGCGGTTAGGCTTGTCTCCCACATTGACGGTGGATGTCAGTCGGAATGTATCAAGATCCAGCACACTGACCGCGTCTGCCGTTGGCAAGGCGATAAACACCTTCTTCTGGTCCAGGGATGGGGCCCAGTCCTCACCCCGCGCAGGAAGGATCACCTGCGTCAGTAACTTCGTGATGCCTTTGATTCCGACAATGGGATCTATCACGGCAATCGTGGGATCTTCGTTCAATACGACAAGATAATACGAATTGAGATCGATCATTGGACGGACGCCCACATATCCGGACAAATACATGCCGGCCGCGGCTCTGCACGACTCCTGCGTCAGCTCTTCACTCCCTGATTGTGGGTCGATCCACGCAGCTGGATAGAGGCCGGAGACAGGTTTCCCGGTCTGGGAGTTGGTTATCTGCAGGGAGAGGCGAGCGATCTCCCCTGCCTTGACCGGCTCGCCCGGGCGGCCAACCGGTGATACCGCGAAAGCGACCCTCAACCCCTCCCGCTCGATGACCTGCGCACCTGCTTCCGGAACAGGTGCCTTGACCTTTCCGCACCCCGCAAGGCCGTACGACAGCACCAGGCCGCAGATGGCCATGGCAACACGCTTTCCTGTCCTAGCGCTTCGATCGCAATCTGATGATGCCTGCCGGATCATCCTGTCCCCACTTCATTGCTGGTGATGTGAGGAGGTCACCTGCCAGACAACCTCCCCCATCCTGCTTAGTTTGGCGGCGGAACCGCCCCCTCCTCGACGCGGACGATCCCCCAAAGACCATTCGCATTTCCGAACGATGCAAGGTCCCGGTAAAGATAGTCACCGGTGACGGAGAATGGCCCTCCCGCCTGTGTGAGTATGTTGTAAGACATGGGCGGAAGGATCAGGTCCTGCGACGATCTGAACTGATGCGTAGGCGACCAATCCATCACATCGGACGCCATCGCGGTACTGGTAAAGGGTTCGTAGGCCCAGTTGTGCCCAAAAATGCCGAGTGTCGTGCTACGTGCATATCCGGCGGGCGCACCCACGCGGAAGCGCATCTGCTGACCTGGCTCTGCAAGATAGACTGGTGTCTGTGGATCTCCATTCACCAGGGAGTTCGCGTAAGCCTCGCGCATGTTGAGGATAGATCCCAGTCCTGCACCATGATCACCGCCATTGCCCCAATCGGTTCCTGCTGCTTGCCGATAGCGGAACCAAAGCGGCTCAGTCGCAAAATTGATGGCGGCAGCGCCGGCATCGTGCGCATCTTCCGGAACGCCGAAGCCTTCTCCAGCTATATTCTCGACCGGTGCGCCGCTCCGGTAGCGAAGATTGACGGCCTTGTGGATCACCATCGAGAAATCCCGGAACGTATCTCCATTGGGAAGCGTGACGGTTGCCTGAGCATTCGTGCCGGGATCCGTCACGAAGGTCGAGCCTTGCGGCAGGATAGTGAGTGAACCAAACAATCCCTTCTGACCCTGCTTCACTAGATCTGATGGCTGCAGGTTCACTGCACCATACTCGACCGGTCTTGCCACCAGATTGAACTGATTGCCCCAGAGGCCACCATACACGCCTGATCCGCTGCCCCCTGCACGGGCATCCAGCTCGAGGTCACCCGCATAGAAGCGATATGTTCTCTCACCACCAGGCGCGACAGTCTGAATGGGGTTAATACCCACGTTCACACCGTCATCCCTTGATATGTCGTATTCCAGCTTCTGCGTGTGCATACCGATATGGCTGGAGGCGCGGATAAGGTTATTGTTGAATGTCGTCACGCCCTGCGGGCTGTTACGGTCACGGATTACCGTGAAGTGCTGAGTGACAAAGGAGGCGAGGTCTGGCGTCGTCTCAGGCAACCGGTTGCGAACTGTTATCTCGATACAGCTTCCTGCATTTGCTCGCAGATTTAGCGGCTCGAATTTATACGAATTCGGCAACTTAACAGGGCACTGCAAGTTCCGGATCCCACCCCGCCTCTCATTGCAATTGGCACGATCAATAGGCGTGACGATGTTCTTGCGAAGATCGCCTGTCGGAACGTAAACCAGCGCCGTCGGATCATGCAGAGGGCCACTCTCGCCATTCGAAAGCCTGAAGCCCTTCTTGTTGTATCGAAGGGTTCCTCCCTCCGGATCCAGCGGTCCACCCACGTGCATCGTGGCCGATGAATCTGCCGGAATGATCGTCGTGTTGAAGTTGTATTTGATCACCTGGTTTACGGCAACTGCGGTCACATCGAAGGACTCAACGGGCGCCGTGACCGGGCATACACCATTGAACTCCTGACGATTGGCGATCGTCAAAGTGCTCGAACGGGGATTATTAGGCAGCGACGCCAGATTCGAAGGCGAGACCTCATATGTTCGCAACACACCCCACGTCCCGGTCCAAAGGCCTTCTTGCGAACCGTCCCAGGCATAGAGATGGTCGGACACTGTCTTGGCAGCATCCACATCGCCCAGTATATTCGTCGAAAAGCTGGCCTTCTCGGACAAGGCAACCTGCATGGCGGCAAGCCAGCCGGAATCTGCACTTTCACCCCACCCGCCACCACCGTTCAACCACTTGACCCCGTGCACCGTCGCAGCGTGTTCGTGCTCATGAGCTCCGCCCTGGATCTTGATGCGGACGATGTCACCTGCGTTGGTTCGCATGAGAGGTGTGAACGGGTCACCGTTCCGCACCCCTTTCGTCAGGGCTGGATAAGGCGTATCACCCAGCTTGGTATTGAACTGCGGCATGGCGCGATCAGTCCGGGTCTGCAGCGCGAACGACAGATCACCAGCCAGGCCATCGGCCTGTGAGCCTGGCTTGCCATCCGGGCCAAGTTTTTCCGGGTCATAGACACGGTACCCAACCGGTTCATTTCTGTAATTGAGAACGAATGTCCCGATATCTGCTGCCGACACCGCTTCCGGGCAAGGTCGCGGTGCACCGCCCGGACATGTTGCCGACAGTATAGCGGCATCCGGGAAGGTCGTTGACTGACGAACCGACGGATTCAGTGCATACCGGAAGGAGTCCGACGTCGGCGGCGCAGGATTGCCGTTGGCGTCAACGCCCACGTAGGCATTCGCGTTGTAGGCGTGTGCGAAATCCTGGGCTTCGACATAGAATTCCCGGAACGAGTCGTCAGTCCCGTCACCATTCAGATCGCCCGCCAGGATCATTGCCTGCCACGAGGTCGGCCCCCCATCATGGCGAGTGTAAAACGGCTCGCCTGTCTCGTTGTGCTTCCATGTTGATCCTGCCGGATTAACGAGCAAGGTCGCATACAATCCAACCTGCTGATGCGTGGACGGACCGAAGTGATCGTGTGTAAAGGTGATGCCAAGACCCCGGTCAAATCCGGAAGTATTGTGTAGCGGGTCCACGAACCAGGATTGGATATTGGTGCGCGCGCCCAGGTACTTGCCATTCGGTCCTGCGCCGAAATACGGGTGGGGTGCGGCTTCGAGAATTTCATCCCCAGTCGCTTCCTCCAGCGTATAGCGGTTGATGGCCTCAATCCGTGCCTGCACAGTCTCTGCGCCGAGGACGCCATCTTCGTAATTCCAGCCATTGGCCGACCCATCTGCGGCAACCAGGTCCCATTTCGGTAGATGAATGTGCTGACCGATCACGTCTGTGGGCGTCGTCACCTGATAATCATCCACCATATAGAATTCCGGCACCAAGTTGGTCTGGTAGTAATTTGCGCAGTCGAAGGAATTGAGACGGAACACGAAAGGCTCTGGAGGACGCGTTTTGTTGAGAGTCGGCTCCACGTCGTCCCAGAGTGTCAGAATGCGTTGCTGCGGGAAGTGATCGCCAGCCTTGTTAAACACGACATCGAGCTGAATGTTGGCCGCTTTGTAAACCCGCGGATTATCGACTCCATATGCGATGGTGAAGTTGTTATCGAGCCCCCCTGGCGTCCCCGACAGGAATTGCCCCGTCGTGCCTGCCTTCAGCAGATCTCCCTCATCGTCCTGGCATGGCTCAAAGAAAGGAGACCCGGGTCGTGGCAGACCACCATTCGTGATGAATGTTGCAGCTGACGCATTCCCGGACATGTCAAGCAGGCTGGTCTGATGCTCCCGCGTCGCATGGAAGGACATCGCTGCTCGCTCCACATCATTGCCGTATTCGCTGATGTAGACGGCCTTGGCCTTGTCGATGTGCTTCTCGAAGCTGAACCGCGACTGAACCTGTGTGACAAGTCCCCCAACGGAGAAGCCATCCAGCCAGTGTCGTGGCAAACCACCATCCCAACCACCCTCTGTCCTGTCAGACGGATTTTCAGCCATATCCAGGGGAGGCGTAGGTGCGCGCTGGCCGACACCGCCCTCGATCCCGCCAATCCAGAAGGGATAGCCGGGATTTTTTAAACCCGTCGGGTTGAGCTGGTATTCGGGATTTCCCGGATCAAGCGACGCAAGGACGGGACGCGTATCCACAAGTGCAACATCCGTGTCGGTCCGATCAATGACGGCCTGGCTCGATTCAGCAATAGAATCGCCGTTCTTGTCGAGCGCTGCAATGAAGACCCGCCCCGGCAGAGGTGCCATCGCCTTGCCTGGCAGCGGAACAATTGCAGGGATAGGCACGCCTGCAATGATCTCCCCATCGGGAAGAGCACGCGCTCCGGATGCAGGTTTTGCCTGCTCAAGCGCGAAAGCATTAGTGTGGAAGCCGTCTGTGCCGTTGGAGGCATCGAGAACCGTTCCAGTTTCAAGTACATCATGATTGCGCCAGAGCGCCCACATGCCCTGTGCAAAATGCGGGTAGAAATGGCAATGAAAGATTGCATCGCCGGCAGTCTTGTTACGGTTGCCCGAGCCACCGAATGCGATCTCATATGTATAGGCTCCGCCAGGGCCAATCGCCTGGGCATCCAGATAGCTGGAATTTTCATCATCCGGATTCGCCAGCCACTGATGGTTGTGCAGGTGGAAGACGTGCGCTTCCTTTGGACCGGCATGAAGGTTGCGGAATTTCACGAAGTCATTGGTATAGGAATGATATACATTGCTTGGGTCATCAGGATATTTGGCATAGGTCGCCCGAATGGACGCATCACGCTCACAATAGGGATCACCTGGCAGCGGCGTACAGAATTCGAGACCCGCATTCGCCGGAATATCCACCAGCATGGATGGATCACCCACACTGAATGAAGAGAGGAAGAATTCCTCGTATGAACAACTCAAGCAGTCATGCATGGGCCCCACACCGAGCCGGTTGGCAATCACTTCGGCTCCGACACCTGCAGATGCCTGATTGATCATGAAGTTGTCGCCGACACCATGCAACGTGTGCGAGAAAACCGGATCCTCGAACCAGCCAGGAAATGCCTGTTTCGAAACGGTTTCGTCGTTAAAGATCGTGACATATTCCCGGAACGGCTCCGTCCGGTTTGGCAGGGCAGGATTGCGCTTGCCCTGAGATTCAAGCGGATAGGTCGACGCCGGAAAGCTACCGTCCGGATCGGGCCCCACTATCATGGCAGTCAGATCCGAGTGGACGAGCTTCAGCTCGCCGCCCGCGTGCTGCAGCATGTTCAAAATGGGTTTGCCCGCCTTGCCCTCCGCGATCCACGGTTGGCGGGCTGGATAGACCGCCTCATAATTGATGATCGGATGGCCCGTTGCGGTCGTGCCCGTTGTTGCGAGCCGCAAATCTTCCTCGCTGACCTGGCTGCGATAGAATTTCGCGCCTACTGGCTGCACCGCAACAGCTCCAAAAAGGCCTGCGCCGATGTTTCCGCCGGTGCCTTCGCCGCCAAAGGTTGCCCCATTCGACACGATCAGGTGAGATCCCTCGGCCGCCGCATATAGTGTGTAACTACGGGACTCGCCAGGGGCCACCATGCTGTTTGCATTCTGACCGGCAAAGCTGGACACATCATCGATCGAATTGACGGCGTTCATTCCGACAGGCGAGAAGCCGACCGTGCGCTCGGCCACCTGGTCATTGATCGTCAGAATTGACGGAGTCGCATTGTTCGGATTTGCTGCGCCATCCAGCAGATTCGAGAAATTGACTCTCAGGCAATCGCCGACTCGCACCCTGAGAACCAGCGGCCGGGGGCGTTTATCCGCCCGCAACTCAACATGGCCCGGGACAAGAATACCGCCTGTCGCTTCGGTCTTGCCACTAAACTTGTCGACGACATCCCCGCGCAAGGCATACACCATTCCGTTGACGTTCTGGGCTCCCATGCGATTGAACATCAAGGGCTGATCCAGCACGACCACATCAGCGGTCACGGTTCGCGCGCAGGTCGCCTGCGCATGGGCAGCCATCGATACAGTCGCCGAAATTAAGGCCAGAGCTGTCAACTTGATGAAAGAATGCATTTCGTCCCCCTCTCGAAAACATGATGTTTCGAGGTGTCTTGCGCTCAGATTATCCCGAATCTAAACGTCTACGAATCCAACATGGATGTGCTCTTCATACTAAGTCGTCAGAGGAAAGATGGTCCATGGATCACGAAGGGGACCGAAATTCGAAACTATGAATATTCGAATATTTTGCCCAAAGCGCGGGTTGCGAAAATGCGCTTACCATGAGGGAAGCTGGTCACTCTTCATCGTCCTCGTCCATTGAAGTGCCGTTCCGATCTGCGTATGTCAGCCGAGCGATCATGCGCTTTGCAGGATCCGCGGAGTCCACCCTCACCAGTGTCGGCAAATGGCTTCCGGTCCATTCAGATGACCAAGCGGCCTCCGCTTCAGGGTGGGCCCGACCGAAATAGGAAAACGCGGGCTGAGAGCCACACGCCTGCAGGGTCCGCAAGTCCGAGAAGCCAGGAGTCAGGTCGTCTGCCGCATCCAGCGCCGTCCACCTGAGCGTCAGGTCGAACGAACCCTGACACGTTACAGAAGGGACCACACCCAGGACGATCTCGACAAGCCCCGATCTGCCAGGTCCCGGAATGTTTTCAGAGAAAAACACAACGCTTTCAGACGAGCCTGTGAATGATTTTCGAGAATCAGTATCGTAAATATCGTTTGGAAGCGCTCCCGACAGCCACACCTCCACCTGGCGCGTCGATTGTGCTGCTTCAGCAACAGCGACCCCCGCGTCTGATCGCGCCCAAATCCGCACGCTGGTCGCGAGCGCACTTGAAACAGACACGGTTATGAGCGCAGTCAATGCCAGCCCCAGCATGGTCTCGATCAGCGTAAAGCCTGCATCCTTGCTCATGGTGCCACCACTGCAATTTCGTCATGCCAACGAACCGTGTCGATCTGAACCTCCGGCGCGCCCGGGGTCTGAACCGTCGCTGTTAATCGCGTCAGTCTCTCATTCAATTCCCTGGCTTCGACACGCCAGGTTGCACCACTGCTCGTTGTTCCTGTTCGTTCGCCCGATGTCAGAGCGCCTGTCTCGGCGAGCAGTAATAACTCCCGCGCCAGCAGCGTCGCCTCCGAAATAGAACTCGCGCGCATGTTAGTGCGCGCACTTGCCGAATGTGACTGAAGTATCGCAACCGTGGACAGGCTGAAGATCGCGAATGCGACCAGCGTTTCTACCAGGCTGAAGCCGGAATCGTTCAAGGTGACACCTCGACCATGTCGATATGGCTGGTCAGCCAGTCCACCTTCACCACGATCTCAATCTGGGATGATGTCAAACGCACCTGTCCGCCGCTTGATATCCCGCCTGGATAAAAGGCAATCCTCCCGGACCCGGCCGAAGCGGCTGACTCCATTTCGACCTGGAAGGGTTCGGGAAGGTTCAGCAGACGACCTGCTTCATTTGACAAAGTACGCTCGGTTGAATCGAAAATCAGGGTACCTGGCCGCCCCTCGTGATTGGCTCGGTATCGTGTTTCCCGAGCGAGCGTCACGATTTCTCGTGCAATCTTGCGCGCTTCAAAATTGCTTCCGCGACGCATCAGCGTGGTCGTAACGACACTCAAGCCAAGCGCCATGATGGACATGGCCACCAGGAGTTCGATCAGTGTAAATCCCGATTCTGCGTTACGGCTCATGGTCACGATCTCACATAGCCAGGTCGTTGACACTCATGATGGCGCTCAACAAGGTCAGCACCACCGCACCAATCATGACACCCAACACGAGTGTGAGCGTCGGACCTGCCAGCGCTACCGTCCGGTCTATCCTTCGTCGGCTCCGCTCTTCAAGCACGCTTGCCGCTTGCATAAGCTGGATCGGGAGATGCCCTGATCGCTCTCCTACCGCGACCAAATTCGCCAATACGGCCGGGATAAGTGTGTTGTCCAATGCTGACGTCGAAAGTCGGCTCCCCTCGCGCACCGAGTCGATCACTGGTTCGATTGACGCTTGGAGCACGGGATTCCCTACGCCTTGCCGTACAATGATCAGGGCCGGCACGATGCTGACGCCATTTTCAAGCAAGGCGGCCAGCGTTGCGGAAAACCGTGCCAATTCAATGTCGAGAACGGTCTGTCCAATCAAAGGCAATTTCAGGACCCATCCACCAAGCCGATTACGTCCATGGTCGCTGCGCAACCAGGCCGACAAGCCGAGGCAAAGCGCAAGGACGGATATGAGTCCCCATACCCACCCCTCTCGCACAAGATCGGATGCGGCAATCAGGGTTCGCGCGGCCGCAGGCGCGTCGGCTCCGCTCGCCATGAGGACGGGTTTCAATGCCGGGGCAACGACGAGCAGTATCAGGCAGATCGATGCCAAGGCCGTGACGCACAGGACCGAAGGGTAGATGAGCGCCGATTTCACAGCATCAGCCAGGCGGTTCTCGCTTTCCAAAGCAAGTGCCAGACGCCTGAAAACCGTTGCGAGGGAGCCACCCTCCTCTCCGGCTCTGACCAGCCCGACGAGATAATCTGGCGGCGAGGGTTGAATCCGGGACAACGCGTCCGCCAGGGACGCACCTGAAATAATCTCTTCCCTGACCGCTTCAGCCAGTGTCGCTGCCGAACGATCATCTTGATCGGACGCAATCAGTTGTAATGCTTCGTCGACGGGAAGTCCTCCCTCCACCATCGATGCCATTGAACGACAAAATCCGATAAGTGCCGTTCCAGTAATCCGCTTTCTGCGCAAAGCCTTCTGGCGCGGGCGGGCAATGACCATCTCGAGTTCAAATGGGATCAGGCCATCGCGACTGAGCTGGCTAAGGACATCGGTCTCGGTGGCCGCGCTAACAGTGTCACGAACGATCTGGCCGCCTGCCCCATACGCGCTGAACCGAAAGTGGCGCATCATAGATACTGCGTTCCAAGGACCGCAAATACTTCATCTAAGGACGTCTGTCCCGTCTGTGCCCGCCGCAAACCGTCAGTTATCAGTGCCACCATGCCCTCATCAATCGCGAGGTCCCGTAAATCCTGTTCCGGCATTCTGGACATGATGGCAGCCTGCACGCTGCCAGATATCGGCATCACTTCCGCGACACTGAGGCGGCCATGGAATCCGGTGCCACGGCACTTCGTGCACCCGACCGGTTGCCGAAAATCGCGCTCAATTTCCGCATCCAGGTGTGACCCGATCCGCTCAAGGAAGCCCGCTGGCAGCGCAGCAGGAGTTGCGCAATCGGGGCAGAGGCGACGTAGCAACCGCTGGGCGCTGATTGCATTCACTGTCGAAGCAACAAGGTAATCCTCGATCCCCATTTCGATAAGGCGCGTAACCGTTGCAGGCGCGCTGTTTGTATGGATTGTCGAGAGGATCGCGTGACCTGTCAGGGCCGCCTCGACTGCGATGGAAGCAGAATCGAGGTCACGTATCTCACCGATCATCAAAACATTGAGGTCGTGCCGCAGGACCGATCGGAGTGCCTGACCAAAGCCCAGACCGATCTCCGGCTTAACTTGAACCTGCGTCACGCCTGAGATCTCGTATTCGACGGGGTCTTCGACCGAAACAAATTTCAACTCCGGACAGATCAGGTGCCGCAAGCAAGCGTACAGCGTCGTCGTCTTGCCCGACCCTGTAGGTCCAGTCACCAGCATCATGCCATGGGGTTGGGCGATTGCATTCCGGATCAAGCCCAGCGCGTGCGAAGACAGCCCGAGGCGCTCCAGTGTGAGGTATCCCGCCGACTGGTCCAGGATACGCAGCACCACCGTTTCGCCATGCAGACTTGGCAGAGTGGCTATTCTCAGATCAATTTCACGCCCCTGGACGGCGACCCTGATGCGCCCATCCTGCGGCAGGCGTCTCTCCGCGATATTCAACTTTGCCAATATCTTTATGCGGGACACCGCCGCTTCTGCAGCGCCATTAAGTGGCCGATCTACCTCCTGCAAGGCGCCATCCACCCGTATGCGTACCCGCAAGCCGTTGCGCTCGGACTCGATATGGATGTCTGAAGCCTGCGCTTCGATTGCCAGTGTCAACAAGTCCTCGACCCAGCGCACAACCGGCGCACCGCGGGCCAGATCAATCAGGCGCTCCAGGTCTTCATCTTCGTTGGCATGACCGGTAAAAACCGGAGTGGCGCTCACCTCAATCGGAGCCTGCCGGTCGATCATGGCGAGGATTTCAGAGCGCAACCCGACTGCACGCTCCACCTTGAAGCCGGTCTTGTAGGCGATAGCTGCAGCACATTCCAGATCAGCGGGATTCGCCATCACGAGCAGCAGCCGATTATCCTCCAGCTCAACAGGTACAGCCTCACTGGCTCGCAGGAAGGAAGGCTTAATGCCGGTACATTCCGGCGGAATGCTGTTGGCTGATGACAAGGGTCTGTGAGGCAGGTTCATTGCGCGCGCCAACGCCGTCGAGACATGGCTTTCCGTACACAATCCCAGTTTAACGAGAACAGCGGCCAAAGGCTCCCCAGCCCGGGCGGCGGACGTCCTGGCCCGGGCGAGGCGCGCAGGATCAATCTGACCGACGCGAAGAAGCTCGGCTTCGAAAGCCTCTATCCAACCTTCACCATCACCCTCACCTGATGAAGGGCAAGATGAAATCAAATCTACTTCGCCGTCCATCCCATACCGTCCTGCCAAGGCTGATACTTCCAATTGTCCGATACTTCCCGGAGAAGGCAAACAGGGTTCGGTTGTCATATGGGGGGCCAGTGTAAAATATGCGAAGATTCGTTTCTCTGCCTTTGGCGTCTGCGTATCCCCCTCCGATTGACAGTGGAAGGACAGTCACAAAGACTTGTCGCCTAGCGCAGGTTCTGCCGGGCTTACCCTGTCTGGCCTGCGATGTGGGGAATAAGTCATGGTCGATGCAAGCGAACGCGTGGGCGCAAGGCGAGCCGACTTAGCGCTGGGCGTGACCTTGCACGCAAGGTCACTTCTCGAATGGTGGACAAGCACCATGAGAACCCTGATTCCCCGATGGCTGATAACAGCCTATATGCCTTCGCGCAGGTGGGTGTTTCTGCGTGAGCAACCGCACGGATATCTCGTATTCGAAACGCCTGGGGGCGTGACGGAGGACCTTGCGGCGTCGAAACGGGCCCAACAGCTCGTGAACAGCGCGGACGCGCTTCTGATCGTGTCGCAGGATGATGTCTTTCTTCGGCGGAAAACGCTTCCTGCCGCATCCGCAAATCACGTCCAGCAGGTCATGCGACTTCAAATCCCCGTGGAAACACCATTCGACATGGCAGAAGTCGCAAGCGACACGCTTGTCGATTCGTCCTCCGGGCCGGGCAACACGATTCAGGTTCAGCAAGCGATCATACGGCAGGACCTCATCGACACGCACAGATCCGCTCTGGCTCAGCACGGCGTCAGCCTTGCGAGGGTGGATATTGCGTCTCCGGACGGCACGCCAATGGGCTTCAACCTGCTCGACTCCGCGCTGCGAACCCGGATGGACGCCACCTGGCCGCAACTCAACCGCATTCTGACGCTTGTCGCGCTGGGTCTGGTTCTCGCGATACTTGCACTTGGCTGGGTGAACCGGGAGCGGCAGGTTGAGGCGTTGCAGACACGGATATCAGGTGCCGAAGCAGAGGCCAGACACGTCCTGGAGCTTCAGGCCAGGCTTCGCCGTGAAATCGGGATTCGCAAAACAATCGCAAACCGCATGTCGGGGCCGACGCAGTTCCCCCAATTGTATGCCAGCCTGACCGAAGCCATTCCCGATGATACCTGGATCGAGGCGCTGACATTCGATGAGCAGACCCTTTCACTCATCGGCTTGTCACGTTCATCAGGTACGATCCTGCAGACCCTGGAAGACACGCCCGGCATACTTAGCGCACGCTTCTCGTCGCCCGTCGTGTCGGATGCCCGCCTCGGCGCTGACCGCTTCCGCATTGAAATCATGCTTGAGCAGCCAGTTTCGCTCTCGCGCCCTGCGGAGGACAATGGATGAACCTCCATGCGATGCCTCAAGCTCGACAGCAGCTTCTCGCAGCGGGCCTGGCAGCTCTGGCAGGTACGTGCCTTGTGGCCACCCTGGGCCTGCCACTCTCAAGCATGATCCAGAAGCAGAAGCAGGAAATTGCAAGGGCCGAAGCAGACCTCGCCAAATGGGAAGGAATCATCGCCTCCCGGGAGGCAATGGAATCCGTCAGTGCATCGCTCAACTCTGACGCCAGTGCGCACAGTTCGATATTCCAGGCCTCATCCGAGTCTCAGGCTACATCCGGACTCCTGTCGCTGGTACGCAAGGCACTACAGGATGCCGGAGCCGACGTGAAGAGCCTGCAGCCATTGCAAACGCATACAAGCGACGGATTTCAGGAAGTCGGCGTCAGGGTTACTGCCATGGCCAGCCACGACCAGTTCCAGGACGCCATCACCCGGTTGAACGCTGCCCGTCCCAGCCTGTTCGTCAGCGGCGCGCAAGTCCAGCTTTCAAGCAGCAGCCGTCGGCAGGCGGGGCGACCAACTGCTCCCATTCTGCAAATTCGACTTGACGTCGGTGCCTACGCGAACGTGCAGGAGCGTCAACCATGAACAGGGTTGCAGCCTCCACTGCAATGATCTCGGCGACGCTCCTGAGTATGTGCGCCCTGCTCTTCCTCGTCCTGGCCGTGCAGATCCGGACACCGCCACCTGCAAGCTCTGCTTCGGTTGCCCCATCATTGCAACCGATTGAGATTGACGCATTTGCGCCCACAGCAAATGCCGAATTCGTCATGGCGCAACGGCCACTGTTTCATTCTGAACGCAGGACTTTTGCCGATGAACCGGATTTCATTTCGACGACAGATGCCTCGAACCCGTCCACATCTCCTGACACGGCTTATCGACTACGCGGCGTCGTGATCGCCGGTGCTGAATCGCGCGCGGCATTCCAGCCCATCTCGGGTGGGCCTCCTGTCTGGCTGGCGCATGGGGAAACCCTGTCCGGCTGGGAAATCGTGCGAGTGATACCAGACAGGGTCACGCTCGCCCTTGGCGACGACAGAACGACCCTCGCCCTTTACCCTGACACACAAGGAGCGCCATAACCATGACGCAGGTCAACACATCTTATTTCGGCGATTCCTGCAAGACGGCGTCCAAGTTCTGCCGGTTGCGCAGGGTCGTGCCAGCTGCTGCTGCACTGCTTCTGGGTGCCTGCACCAGTCATAGCTTTCCCGAGCGCACATCGCACTATTCTCTGGCTCCCCAGACTGCCACCAGCCAGGTCCAGGTTCGACCGGAAGACAGCAGGCCGCTTCCCGGGCAAGCGCCGGTTTCGGCGTCGCCGCATGGCCCCGGCGATCTCAATTTTGTCCAGTACGGCGAAGGCCTCCGAAATGGCCGCAACCTCAATGTGGACAGCGAGCCCGACACGAATGCAGACATCACCATCAACCTCGTAGATGTCCCTTCCGGCGACGCGGTTCAACAGGTTCTTGGGGGAATACTCAAGGAAAACTATGTCATTGAAGCAAACCTGACAGGCACCATCACGCTCCAGACTGCCAGGCCGGTCAGCCGCAGCGGTGCACTTCGCCTGCTAGACAGTGCCTTGCGCAGCAAGGGCGCTTCAATCGCATCCGGTGATGATTTCATACGGATCGTACAGGGGGGCGGGAATGCTGATGGCAGCGGGGCATCGACCGGAACCCAGCGGGTCATCGCGCTGGACTATGTTTCAGCCGACTCGCTGCAGAAAGTCTTTTCCGGAATGGCACAGTCGGGCGTCACAGTGACATCTGACACAGACCGCAATGTCATCGTTCTGAACGGATCGCGCTCGGCGCTGGACGATGCTGAAGCCCTGGTGGACGTGTTCGACGTGAACTGGATGCGGGGCATGTCATTTGCTGCAACGCCCGTCCAGTATACATCCGCGTCGCGTGTTGTGGACGATCTTGACGCGATCTTCAGAACCGGCATGGCCGGGCCCATCTCGGGCGTCGTCCGGTTCGTCCCGCTCGACCGGCTCAACGTCGTTCTGACGATAACAGGCCAGGCATCATACCTGGACGAAGCCGGAGACTGGATTGGCCGGCTGGACCGCTCGGGCGGACAGGCCGGACAGAGATTCTATGTCATCCCGATCCAGAACAGGCCGGCAACGGAAATTGCCGATATCCTGCGCGATACACTGACGGCAGAACGTACCGGAGGAAGTTCTAATGGAAACGGCGTAGCGCCTGGCGAGCGGACACTCATTGAGTCAACCGAGTCAGATACCGATGCGACAGGTTCCGCCTCTATTGTCTTCGGAGCCAGCGCTGATGGAAAAAGCATTCCCGCAGCAAAGGTTTTTGCCGATGATGCCAACAATTCACTGGTCGCCCTGGCAACGCCTGAACAATTCGGCATGCTGGAAGGGGCGATATCGCAACTTGATGCAACGCCAAATCAGGTTTTCCTTGAGGCAACAATTGCCGAAGTAACGCTGACGGATGATCTCTCCTATGGACTGACATGGTTCTTCCAGAGCGGAGAATTCGATCTTTCGTTTACCGACATTGCATCAGGTGCCGTCAGCTCGCAATTCCCCGGTTTCTCTGCGCTTTTCTCAGGAGAGAACGGCCGGGCAGCCCTGTCTGCAGTGGCTGGTGTGACCGACGTCAAGATCCTTTCAGCACCATCGCTGATGGTACTCGACAATCGAACGGCAGTCCTGCAGGTTGGCGACCAGGTTCCGGTCGTGACCCAATCGGCCGTCAGCGTCACCAATCCAGATGCGCCAATTGTCAATTCCGTATCCCTGCGTGATACCGGCATCATTCTGAATGTCACACCCCGTGTGAATGATGGCGGACTCGTCATTCTGGAGATCGACCAGGAAGTCAGCGATGTTGTTGCCACGCAATCGTCGGGCATTGACTCTCCGACCATACAGCAGCGGCGCATTTCGACGTCCGTCGCCGTTCAGGACGGTGAAAGCGTTGCACTGGGCGGCCTGATGCGTGAACGGATCACGGATACCAGGACGAAGGTGCCGCTGCTGGGAGACCTGCCGCTTATCGGAGCGGCCTTCAGCACGACAGGTTATTCCACGCAACGAACCGAACTTCTGGTTCTCATAACACCGCGTGTGGTGCGAGGACGCGAGTCCGCATTTGCGGTGACCGACGAATTGAGAAAGCGGATGAAATCCGTGGAGAGTGCATTCTTCAGAAGCGCGCCTGTCCCGCTCATTGTGGAGCCGACTGCGAATTCCAGTTCCGACAAAGCCGTGTCTGACCTGAGGTTGGACAATCAGGTCGTGGAGGATCCCGTTGCCGTGGGTGAGCCTGCAGCATGAATGCTTCCGGTCCTCACGATAGCGAAAAGGGGGCCGCGGTGATCCTGGTGATCTGGGCCGTCGGCATAATGGCCGTCGTCGCAACAATCATGGCGCGCGAAGCACATCTCGGCGCAGCCAGTGCATATGACGCGCGTAACGATCTGACCGCAACCGTCCTGGCAGAAGGCGGATTGCGGGTTGCTGTCGATCTGTGGGAAACGGGCCATCCGGATTTTCGAAAGGGCGAGTCGATCACTTGCCGCCTTGGAGATGATGTACTGCGACTCGAGGTCAGGCCAACGGCGGCCCTGATAGACCTGAACACGGCACCGGAGGGCGTATTGAGCGGGCTTTTCGAGGCGCTCGGTGAAAGCGAACAACAGGCGGATAGAGCGGCCGCAGCGATTGCTGACTATCGCGACGCAGACGACACGCCGCGGCCTGGCGGGGCAGAGCGCATTGTGTATGAACGCGAGGGGCGCACGCGGCCTGCCAATCGCCCTTTCCTCAGAGTGGGCGAGCTTGCAGCGGTCGCGGGAATTCCGCCTCGTATGGTTGAAATGGCGCGACCCCACCTCACCCTGCTCAACGGGACACCCTCCGTATCGCTCCGTTACGCAAGTGAGCCTGTGCAAGCTGCTGTTCAAGGCCAATCGCTGGAGAACGCACAGCCCGTTCCACCCACACGAATAGTCGCCCTTCGGGATTCTGTCTCGCGCCTCAGCGCACTGCGCTCAAACGGTGACGCAGGAGCCCCGCTAATGGTCCGCGCTGCCGCTCGCCTTCATGGCGGACGCATTCGGGTGGTCGAGGCAACATTTGGCCGCACGGGACGTACTGGACCCAGTCGGCCGATCATCGAAATCCGCGCCGCGCCAGCCAACGATGCAGAGCTGGCTTTGCGTCCAGGCACTTCATTGCCAAACTGTTACTGAGTCGCCTTCAGACTAGCGTGGTTGGGTCGGCCTCTTGCGTTACGAAAGCGGATCATATGGCAACATCCTTGTCTTCACCGCTTCCACCCTCCGCATTATCCCGCCCCAGCGAAAATATTCGCACCCTCATCCCGTCATCGCTCACATCATAACGGAAGGGCTGCCCCCACGGATCAACTGGAACTGTCTCTTCCTGAAGGTATGGTCCAAACCAACCTGTCGCAGTTGGCTTTGGCTCGACCAGAGCGCCCAGCCCTTCTTCATTTGTCGGATAACGCCCGACATCCAGTAGGAACATGTCCGCAGCAGCTCTTATGTTGCGGATCTGCACTTCCGCTGTCTGCGATTTTGCACGGCTCAGGTAGCCGACGACGCGCGGAGCGACCACGCCCATGATCAGAGCGAGAATCACCATCGCCACCAGCAGTTCCATTAGGCTGAATCCGGCTTCAGCGTCATGCGCCCGCCGCGCTTGCGTGATCTTTTCGGTCATGTCTGCTCCTCGTCCTGCCACGGATCCCGACCAATGAAATCTACAGTCGAATCGCCGGAGTTGGAACAATCCATGCAGCATGGCGCGCCACACATCTTATAAGATGTTAGAAACCGCGACTATTTTACTGCTCGCCAATCACAGGGCCCGGGACCGTCGCAATGAAGCCATCAGGCACTATGTCTTAAAGTATCGAAAGACTTCGTACCCCGACAAATCACTCGGATCTGTCGTTCTGCCAGCTTGCTGCGATAATTATTCCATGCGGAAGGCGATCGGCAACAATGCATCGTGAACGCATCTAATGGATTGAGACACTCAAACAGAGGGGCATACGGATGTATCGTCACGCATTGAAACTAGCAGCTTGCGCTGCAGCAATTTCCACTTTGGGGATCGGCCAGGTCGCGTCAGCACAGGCCGCCCCCCCCATTCCCACAGAAATCGAAGGGCCGATCGAAGACTGGGACAACGTCAACAGGATTCTTCGAGTTGCCGGCATTGACGTTCTTGTGTCCGGGCGAACCACGATTGTTTCCCCGACCGCAGATCGGCGCACCGCAAGGGATGGACTGGTTCTCGGTTTCAATGGTTGGTTCAAGGGACCTTTCTTGCCCGGCAGGAGTCAACGCGGCTTCATCGGCGGTACGGCGATCGCAATCGGCACATGGGATCCGACAGGCGGACCACTCGGAACCGGAATAATGGTCGCCGATGATGTATTCACCGAACCGGCCGAGAACGTCGTCCTGGGCGTCATAACATCAAATCTGTGCTCTACACCGAATTGCGATGGTGAGACCGACTTCATTCGCGGCAGCAACGGGCCAGTCATGCTTCCCATCGACGACCGCCGCATGCCAGCCAACGACATCCGCGTCGACTCAGGATTTGCACTCGATCTCACGTCTGCAGATCTCGTCGGCGTACCCTACGGGATGGAGGGATATTACGGAGACCGGAATGTCGCGACTCCCGATGGAGCGAATGAAAAGGCACTCCATTACTTCATACTGGATCTTACAGGTCCGCTTGACGCCTTCCTGGCCAACAAGGACATGCACGAAGTTGCTGTTGAACGGGCAAATTGCCGTGTAGGCGATGAGCTCGCAATAAGGGGTGCAGTCCACTCTCCACTCGAGCCGGATGGCACGCCATCGGATACGGTTGGCTCTGCGAAGGGAGTCATTCAGGCAAATTTCGTTCTTCCTAACGGAAACTCCGTCACCCGGTTCTCGACTGACATTGTCCCCGATGTGGCACCTGGACCAAGCGCAACGTCGACATTCCAGCTGCAGACGAACCTGCCAAATTGCCCAACGAGCGTGGAAGTCCTGTGGCAGCCAGATATCGGCTCGACGGAACCCTTTGCGACCACCACCACCGATGTTGACGTGAGACTCTGATCCACGGGTATTTCAGTATCAGATACGGCTCCGAGCGCAAACGCGGCCGGGGCCGTGTTTATGAATCGGACAACAGGCTTGCATGCCGCCCGACAGGCCATACCTGCATGACCAGGGTCACGTTGGGGACATGGCGCTGCGATCTTGCCGTCGCGATCGGCAGGGAGAACGCTCCGTATCAACCCTGGACCCGCTGTGCCTTTAGATGAAATGAAAGGCTTCCTCACCCAATTGGAGGAGGTACGCAACCACGCCACCAAATGACTATGGTCATACAACAATCAACGCCCCAATATGGGCATCGGCGGAATTACCCCCACCATGAAACTGAAACTTGCCGCGTGAAGTCTAGGAAACAGGCCCATTAAAAATGGGATGATTACCGCGCCGCTATGCCGTCAGTTCGGCATCTCGCGGGTCACCGGCTATAAGATTTACGATCGCTATAAGGACTGCGGGCTGGACGGCCTGAATGATCGCAGCCGGCGCCCGTACCGGCAGGCCAGTCAGCTGCCTTTCCAGATCGAGCGCAGCATTCTCAGGATAAAGCGCGAGTATCCATCCTGGGGCGCGCCAAAGATCCGAGACAAGCTGCTGCGGGAGTTGCCGATGTTAAAGCCACCAGCCGTGTCGACTGTTCACGCGGTCCTTGACCGGCACGGGTTGGTGATCCGTCGCAAGCGCCGACGCTACACGGCGCAAGGCACGCCGCTCAATGCCGCCAGTGAGCCTAACGGACTATGGTGCGCCGACTGCAAAGGGGAGTTCCAACTCGGTAACCGGCAATACTGCTACCCGCTGACGATCTCGGATTATCAATCACGCTACCTGCTCGCCTGCGAACGGGTAACCTCAACCAAGGCAGACTTTGCCTTTTCTGTATTTGAGAGTGTTTTCAAGGAGTTCGGACTTCCATGTGCAATCAGGACCGACAATGGTGCGCCTTCCGCCAGTTCGCATGCCATGTTCGGCCTGAGCAAACTTTCGGTCTGGTGGCTGCGTCTCGGCATCCGACTCGAGCGCATTCGTCCCGGTTGCCCGCAGCAGAACGGCCGGCATGAACGCATGCACTGACCTTGAAGAAGGAGGCCACAAAACCTCCCGCCTTCAACTCTCTCCAGCAACAGGAGAGCTTTGACCGCTTCGTCGATGTTTACAACAATGAGCGTCCGCATCAGGCATTGGCCGGAGCTTGTCCCGGCGACCTCTATACACCCTCGGCGCGCATCTATGAGCCGCCAGGCGACCCCGAATATCCCTTCCATGACAGGACTGTCCGCGTCACACGCTGTGGACGGATCTGCATTGGAAAGCGAAAGATAAATCTGAGCCAGGTCTTCGCAGGCCAAATCCTCGGCCTGCGCGAAGTCGAGGACCAGCTTTGGCTCGTCTCATTTCTAAACTATGATCTGGGCTTCTTCGATAGTCAGGAGGATCGCGTCGAACCCGCTACCAACCCATTCGCACCGGCAGATGTGTAAACCATCTGTCCGGTATCAAATGTAAACCATGTGCCCGGAATGTACCCCCAGGGGCTGGCGGAGAGACAGGGATTCGAACCCTGGGTACCCTTGCGAGCACATTAGTTTTCGAGACTAACCTATTCAACCACTCTAGCACCTCTCCGCGCCCCGGTGGGAAGGGTGGTGACCTATACTGACTGCGAGAAGATTTCAACCACCTGAAATCGCCTGAAGATGACATTTGACAGCAGGTCCGGTTTGGTGTTTACCCCCCGCTTCAGGCGCGGACCGGCGACGGTTTCGCGCGTATTCCATTTTGATTTCATGCCGGAAGGATGAGACCCATGTTCGCGGTCATCAAGACAGGTGGCAAGCAGTACAAAGTTTCCGAGGGCGACACGATCGTCATCGAGAAGCTGGATGCTGAAGCCGGTAAAGACGTGACGTTCGATAACGTCCTGATGCTCGGAAGCGGTGAGTCCGTTACGGTTGGCGCGCCTCTCGTGGCTGGTGCGACCGTTTCCGGCGAAATCGCCGAGCACATGCGCGGCCCCAAGCTGATCACGCGGAAGAAGCGCCAGCGTCAGACTTACCGCCGGACAATCGGCCACAAGCAGCACCTGACGACCGTGACGATCACGTCGATAAATGCTGACGGCAAGGCGCCTGCTAAGAAGCCTGCCGCCAAGAAGGAAGCCGCTCCAAAGGCTGAAACGGCCGCTGCCGAAGCCCCGAAGGCTGCACCAGCAGCAGCGCCGGTCGCAGAATCTGCTTCTGCCGACAATCTGAAAAAGATGACCGGTGTCGGCCCCGCGCTCGAAAAGAAGCTGAACGCTGCCGGCATAACGACTTTCGCGCAGATTGCTGCCCTCACGGAGCCGCAGATTGCCGAGCTCGAAGAACAGCTGAGCCTGACGGGCCGTTTTGCAAAAGACGGCTGGGTCGCACAGGCTCAAGAATTCGCCAAGGACGCATAAGGGCGCTATAAGCCCCTTCAGACAGGACAGGAGCAGAGTATGGCTCATAAAAAATCAGGCGGCTCGTCACGTAACGGTCGCGATTCGAACCCGAAATACCTTGGCGTCAAGAAATATGGCGGCGAGCATGTCGTGCCAGGCAACATCATCGTGCGCCAGCGCGGTACGCAGAAGTATCCAGGCAAGGGCGTCGGCATGGGCCGCGACCACACCCTGTTTGCGCTGACCGAAGGCAAGATCGAGTTCGCCAAGAAGACCGGCGGCCGCATGTATGTGAATATTGTACCGCTCGCGAACGCAGCAGAATAGCGGCTGACAGCGCGGCCGCGGGAACGTGGCCGGATCGAAAGTCGATCATTCCGAGGGGAGGCAGGCCACTGCTTCCCCTTTTTCTTTGCCCTCCCCTGCCCTTGTCCTGCCCTGAGGAGGCGAAGATGAGTGACGAGATAAGGACGGAGCGGCTGCTGTTACGGCCGGTCGGGCCTGTTGATGCCGGCCCGATCACGCAGGTGGTGCAGAATCCCAGGGTCTACCGCATGCTTGCCAGCGTAGCGCCGGGCCAGTCCAAGGCCCAGACGCTGGGCTGGATTGCAGGCCATAGTGCCGCCGCGGTGTCAGATCGTGAACATATCAGGGCGATGATCCTGGACGGCCAGCTTGTCGGCGTCATAGGGGCGAACCGGAAGGCGGCCGGCCTGTCATTCACAATCGGTTACTGGCTCTCGCCTTCAGCTTGGGGCAAGGGCCTGACGACAGAGGCAGCCATGGCCCTGCTCTCATGGCTGGAACAGCGCGGCGAGACTGCCTTCCTGTCGGGGCACTTTGCCGACAATCCGGCATCAGGGCGGGTGTTACAAAAGCTCGGCTTCATGCGGGCTGGCCGCAGCAAGCTGTTTTCCCTCGGCCGGGGCGAAGCGGTTGATCACTTCGACATGGCGCGGATCGCGCGAAACGCGTAAGAGGACCCGATGAAATTTCTTGATCAGGCCAAAGTTTATATCAAGTCCGGCGGTGGCGGGGCGGGATGCGTCTCGTTCCGGCGCGAGAAATATGTCGAGTATGGCGGTCCTGATGGGGGCGATGGGGGCCGTGGGGGTGATGTGTGGGCCGAGGCGGTCGACGGGCTCAATACGCTGATCGACTATCGCTACCAGCAGCACCACAAGGCCAAGCGTGGCGGTCACGGCATGGGCAAGCAGCGCACCGGCGCCAAGGGTGATGATGTTACGCTGAAACTGCCTGTCGGTACCCAGATTTTCGAGGACGACCAGGAAACGCTGATTGCAGACCTGACGGAAGTGGGACAGCGCGTCCTGCTGGCAACCGGCGGCAATGGCGGCTGGGGTAATCTGCGTTTCAAGTCCTCGACCAACCAGGCACCGCGCCGGGCCAATGCCGGCGAAGAGGGTGAGGAGCGCTGGCTGTGGCTGCGCCTGAAACTGATCGCAGACGCCGGGCTTGTCGGACTGCCGAATGCCGGCAAATCGACCTTCCTGAGCGCCGTAACGGCCGCCAATCCCAAGATCGCCGACTATCCTTTCACCACGCTCGATCCCGGCTTGGGCGTGGTCGACCTTGGCCCGAACACGCGCTTCGTGCTGGCAGATATTCCTGGGCTGATCGAAGGCGCCGCCGAAGGCGCTGGCCTCGGCCATCGTTTTCTCGGACATATCGAGCGCTGCAAGGTGCTGCTGCACCTGATCGACTGTACCCAGGACAACCCGGCTGAGGCTTACCGTACCATCCGCAAGGAGCTGGAGGATTACAGTCCGGAACTGGCTGAGCGGCCCGAAATCGTCGGCCTGAACAAGATTGATGCGCTGAACCCTGAACTCGTTGCCGAGCAGGTCAAGCAGCTGAAGAAAGCCTATAAAGGCAAGCCGCTTTTGATCTCGGGTGTCACCGGGGCCGGCGTTCGCGACGCGCTGTTTGCGATTGTGAAGCACCTCGGCCTGCAGGCTGAAGCTGAGGCAGATGGTGTCGACGAGGACGGGTCATGGTCCCCCTGAGCGCCGCGCGACGGCCGCTAGTGATGATGATGGTGCGGCTCTGTATTCAGGCGCCCGCACTTGCCGCATTTGACTACAACACCATGCGCGTCGTGATGGCCAACATTCACAAGCAGCTTGGTCTTGCAGGATCCGCAGCGATAGGTCTCATCGCCGCCGCCTTCCCGCACAGGGCTGCCAGCCGTGTGCTCGAGGATATCGGCGCCGGCAGCCGCGTCAGGCGTCAGAAGAATCATGTCGAATTGGGGCATCGGTTCGGCCTTGTCGAAAGTGGATCAGAATTTGCGGTCCACACAGCACAGCGCCGGCCAAATTGCCAGCGCCGGATGAGTATTTGCGCATGACACGCGAGGCGTTCCAGAAAGCAAAGCGGATCGTGGTAAAAACAGGCTCCGCACTGATGGCTGACGGCGGGGCAGCCCGTACCGACTGGCTGGCGCGATTGGCTGGCGACATTGCCGACCTGCGTGCACGGGGCAAGGACGTTATCCTTGTTTCATCTGGCGCCGTGGCGCTGGGACGTGTCGACCTCGGGTCGCCCTCCCCTGCGCGACTGGACCAGAAGCAGGCGGCGGCGGCGATCGGGCAGCCGCGCCTGATGGCTGCGCTCGCAGGAGCCTTCGCGCCGCATGGCGTGACCGTTGGCCAGGCGCTGCTGACTTTGAGCGACACCGAAATACGCCGGCGCTGGCTGAATGCGCGGGCGACGCTGGATACCTTGCTGGACGCGGGCATTGTGCCGGTGATCAACGAGAATGACACGGTTGCGACGGATGAAATCCGCTATGGCGACAATGACCGGCTGGCGGCGCGGGTGGCACAAATGATGGGCGCGGACCTGCTGGTCCTCTTGTCGGACATTGACGGATTGTACACGGCCGACCCGAATATGGACCCGAACGCGACACATATCCCTGTTCTGACAGAACTTTCTGCCGAGCACGATGCCATGGCCACGGGCGCCAATGCGGCGTCTGGTGTGGGGTCTGGCGGCATGGTGACCAAGCTGGCAGCGGCGCGGATTGCCCATGCAGCCGGGTGCTCGACAATTATCACGCGCGGCAACCGGGACCAGCCGCTCCGGGCCATCGAGAACGGCGCGCTATCAACGCTAATCGTCGCAAACATTACACCAGCCACGGCGCGCGAAGCCTGGTTGATGGGCCATTTGAAGCCCGAAGGTACGCTGATCGTGGACGCGGGCGCTGCGCGGGCCTTGCAAGGGGGGGCAAGCCTCCTGGCCGTGGGGGTGACGGGGGTGGACGGGGTGTTCGAGCGGGGGGCTGCGGTGGCGGTCAGGCTGGCTGACGGCAAGACGATCGCCAAGGGCGTGACATCCTATGGTTCAGCCGACATCCTGCGCATTCTCGGCCTGCAAAGCGACGCGGTCGAAGCCGTCCTCGGCTATCGCGGCCGGCCTGCCATCATTCACCGGGATGACATGGTGCGCGTATGAGTGATGCCGGTGTGGCGCATGTTCGACTGGCCTCAGCAGCTGACCTTGATGCCCTCGTCGGCATTGAAGAGACCTTTCCTGCGGAAGACCGCTTCCCGAAACGGACCTGGAAGCGCCTCCTGAGTGGAAACACCCTCGCGCATGTCGCGGTTCTGGACGGAACCGTTGTGGGGACTGCCGTGTTGCTTTTTCGGCGAGGCAGCCGGGTGGCCAGGCTGTACACCCTGTCTGTTGCGCCGGAATTGCGGGGCAAGGGAATTGCCCGGCAGCTGCTGGCGGCGGGCGAGGCTGCGGCCACACAAAAAGGATGCGAACACATGCGTCTGGAAGCGCGCGAATCAAACCAGCATGCTATTCTGCTTTACGAGCGCAGCGGATATCGCGTAATTGCGCGGGTTTCTGGCTATTACCCGAATGGAGAGACCGCGGTGCGAATGGAGAAGCCCCTGGGCAATTCCGAGAGTTCGAGCCGATGACCGACTGGGTGATCCTCGTCGAATCAGCGAGCGACATTTCACAAGCCGAAACTCCTCACAAGGTTCTGCGGGTCAATGACTATATTTCCAAGCCGGCCCTGTTTGCCGGACGCCGGCCCTATGTCCTCAACCTGTCGCGGTCATATGCCTACCAGTCGGAAGGCTATTATGCGTCCCTGCTGGGCGAAGCCCGCGGACACCGTGTCAGCCCCAGCGTGCAGACCATGGTCGAACTGTCGGCCAAGGGACTCTATGCCCACGCCCTGCCCGACCTGGGCGAACGTGTGCGCGAAGCCCGCGCCAAGGGCGCGCCTGAAATTTCCAGCCTGTTCGTGGCCTTCTCGAAGTCGGAAGTTCCCGGTTACGAAAAGCTTGCCAGGGAAGTGTCGGACTGGTTCCGGACGCCTGCGCTGGAAGTGGAATTCGACGATAGCACACCGAGCGGCATCGCCCGGGTTCGCATGGTGTCCCCGCACAAGCTGAAGGATGCAAGGCGCGCATTTTTCCTGGAGGCGATGGCGACCTATACGAGCGGACGGATAAGCGCGCCAAAAACCCGCACACCGGCCAAATGGTCGCTGGCCGTGCTGGTTGATCCGAAGGAGCAGCATGCACCATCCAAGCCGGCCTCCATCAAGCGCCTCGCTGATGTCGCGGCCAAGATGGGTGTTGAAGTCGAGCTGATCGAGCCATCAGACCTCACCAGCCTGGCCGAATTTGACGCGCTCTTCATTCGTGCGACGACTTCCATCGACAATTTCACCTATCGGTTCGCCCGCCGCGCCGAACAGGAGGGCATGCCCGTCATCGACGATACGCACTCGATGATCCGCTGCACCAACAAGGTCTACCTGAAGGAAATCCTGGAAAAGGCGGGTTTGCCGATACCCCGGACCGAGATCCTGGACGAGAAGTCAGACCTGGCCGCCGCGTTTGCCGTACTGGGGTCGCCTGTCATCCTGAAGACGCCGGACGGGTCGTTCGGGAACCATATGGTGAAGGCGACGACGCTGGAGGAATTGAAAACGGCCGTCAAAGGCATGTTCAACGATACCGCGCTGGTGATTGCCCAGGAGTTCATGCCAACCAAGTTCGACTGGCGCATCGGCGTGCTGAACGGTGAACCGCTCTATGCCTGCCAGTACAGGATGGCCCGCGGCCACTGGCAGATCGTCAAGCACGCCCCCGGGGGCAAGACGACCGAAGGCGGTTTCACCACGATGCCGGTCGAGGATGCCCCGCCGGATGTTGTCGATGTCGCTGTGCGTGCGGCGCGCCTGATCGGTGACGGCCTGTACGGCGTGGACCTGAAGGAAACCGACAAGGGCGTCGTAATCATCGAGATCAATGACAATCCGAGCATCGACCATGACGTCGAAGGCGCCGTGATGAAGGACGAGATCTGGCGTCGGATCATCTCGTGGTTTTCAACGCGCCTGGAACAGCGGATGGCGCGTTCAGGCTAGGCCTAGAACTTGAAGGCGCCGGACCTGAGCGAGTCAAAGCGATCATGCGTGAACGGCACGTATTCCTTGCGTTCGGGATGATACATCCAGATCGGGTCGGTCACATCATCCACGTTGAATCCTTCCTGGACCAGCTCCACCTTGCGATACTTGAACGTACCGGTCGTATCGGCATCACGCTGGATACGGATGAAGATCGGAATGGCATAGGGCGGCAGCTTCTCGTCGAGCGCCTTGTAGAGCCCTTCGAAGTCAACGTCGCCATCCGTCGTAATCGCTGCCATGCCCGCCTTGCCGTCATAACCCGGCAGCGGAACCCCGTAGACATTGGCGGTGGCGATGCCCGGAAGACTGGATAGGGCTTCACCGACCTCGTTCGTGGAAACGTTCTCGCCCTTCCAACGGAACGTGTCCCCGATCCGGTCGACAAAGTAGATATAGCCATCCTTGTCCTTGCGCATGAGATCGCCCGTGCGGAACCACATGTCGCCCTTCTCGAAAACATCCTTGAGGATCTTCTTCTTCGTGGCCTGCTCGTCATTATAGCCTTCGAAACGGTTGCGGACGTCTTCCCCGATCAGCCCGAGCGCCTCGCCAGCTTCATCGACGTCCGTGCGGATACAAAAACCTTCAGCGTTCCGCACAGGCTCTTCGGTCTCGATGTCGAACTTCACAAAGGCGATATTCGCGAACTGCTTTTCCAGCCAGCCCGGTATTCGGCCCACAGCTCCGACCTTGCCGTCAAAGTTGAGGAAGCTGACATTGCCTTCGGTCGAACCATAGAATTCGCAAAGGTGAGGGATCTTGAAGCGTTCGAGAAACTCTGCCCATACTTCGGGACGCAGGCCGTTGCCGAAGCCGGTGCGGATCTTGTGCGCCTGCTCCTTCGGATGCGGAGGCTGGTTCAGCAGGTAGCGGCAAAGCTCGCCGATGTAGACAATGGACGTGGCACCCTGGTCGGTTGCCTCATCCCAGAAGGCGCTGGCGGAAAATTTGCGGCGCAGGATGATTGACGCTCCGGTCATCACCGCCTGGCCAATGCCGCAGAGGCCACCCGTGCCATGATAGAGTGGCAGTGTGAGATAGATGCGATCACGCTCGGTGATGTGGCAGGGCGCAATGAAGCTGCGCATCATGCCTTGCGTGCGGGCATAGGTGAGCCTGGCGGCTTTCGGCAGGCCCGTCGTGCCGGATGTATAGACATAGAGGCAGAGGTCGCGCCCAAACAGGGCCGCCCGGTGCTCGCGGGACGGCCGCGCGGCTGACACGCCCGCCATGGCGGCTTCAAGATCAGCGCCTTCGGTCCCGCCAAGTGTCCAGACCGGTGGCCTGGCGGTGAACAGGCCCTGCGAACTGCGGATCACATTATCCTGCTCGGTTCCGGTAATGACAAATCTTGCATCCGAAATATTGATGCAGTGTGCGAGGGAATCGCCCTCGAGATTCGAATTGATCAGCGCGGTGACGACGCCGATCTTGGACATGCCATACCATGTCGCGACATAGTCGGGCCGGTTTTCCATGAACAGGGCAACGCAGTCTCCTGCCTTGAGCCCCTGCTCCAGCGCCCAGTTGGCGATGCGGTTGGCGCGGGCATCGAACTCGTCATAGGTGGTCAGCGTGCCCTCGAAGCGGAACGCGACATTGGCCCCGTGCCGGTCGACAACGCCCTCAATGTCGTCGGGGACAAGATTCTGCGAGTCCGGGCTGATATCACCGGTCCATTTCGTGAGAGCACGTACTGAAAGAAAGTATTTGGCTTCGCGGACCAGAACGGAAACGAAATTCATATAGACATCATCCTGCAGTCGGGGCGGGCGTTTTCGGCCCGAGTCAACAATTCCTGACAAGGTGAACGCGGGATTGGACGAATTGTCAAAGGGGCGCGGCCATCGGCCCGCAATGACGGGTTTGCAGGCGCTGGCGTCTCTGGTAGGTCCCGTCGATGCGAAACGGAGGGTGCGCAATGTCTGATCCTGTCGGAAACCTGTTGGAGTTGCTGGACATCGAGCAGCTGGAGCTCGACCTCTTTCGCGGCCAGAGTCCGGATGAGCGCGCCAACCAGCGCGTGTTTGGCGGTCAGGTGATCGCTCAGGCGCTGGTCGCCGCACAGCGCACCGTCAAGGATCGGATGTGCCATTCGCTGCACGCCTATTTTATCCGGCCCGGCGACCCCAAGGTTCCGATCATCTACCAGGTTGATCATGCCCGGGACGGTGGCAGCTTCACCACGCGGCGGGTCGTGGCAATTCAGCACGGCAAGCAGATCTTCAACCTCGCAGCCAGCTTCCAGGTGCCGGAAGAAAGCTGGGAGCACCAGCACGACATGCCCGACGTGCCGCCTCCTGAGTCTCTTAAGGAGCTGCGGGAACGGCGGCTGGAAATCGTCGACAAGGTGCCCGACCGCCTGCGCGACGAATTCACCCGCGAGCGTGATATCGAAATGCGCGATGTCTCGCCGCTCGACCTGTTCCATCCGGAACCGGCAAGCGACGTGCATCAGGTCTGGTTCCGGGTGGCGCGTGAGGTTGGCGACGATCCGGCACTTCACCAGTGTCTGCTGGCCTATGCCTCCGACATGAGTCTGCTTGGTACAGGCAACCGGCCGCACGGACTGACCTGGTTCGATCCGAAACTGATGTCCGCGAGCCTCGATCATGCGATCTGGTTCCATGCGCCGGTCAAGTTCTCCGACTGGCATCTCTACGCGATGGACAGCCCGTTTGCGGGCAGCGGCCGCAGTTTCAACCGTGGCAGCGTCTATGACCGGGACGGCAAGCTGGTTGCCAGCGTCGCGCAGGAGGGACTGATGCGCATGGTGAAGCCCAGGACCTGAGCTTTTTCAGTCGAACCGCGTGAATAGAGCCTTGTTTGACTGGATTTTTCCGGTGCGGCGTAAAACGATTGAAAATAACAGACAAAAGGGGCTTGCGCGCGGCGGCGCTCCCATTATTACGGGACTCCGGAGCGTAGCGCAGCCTGGTAGCGCATCTGGTTTGGGACCAGAGGGTCGGAGGTTCGAATCCTCTCGCTCCGACCATTTTCTCAGCGGGCAAAACGCCCGTACTTGTTGAGATTTCCCTGTAAATACCGGCCCCTTCACGCGGAAGTCGCACCTTTCTGCTTTGCGGCCAAATCGGACAAAGCCGGACATATTCCGACTTCCCGAGGTGGCTTATTGGTGGCTCAGAGGTGGCTTGGGTGGCACAGGGCTTGAAAGCCACCGTCTTCAGACTCGAAAGAGAGCAAGAAGACATGGCCAATAACCGACTCAAACTCACCCAAACCAATGTTCAGCGCCTTATCCGGGAGCATGACGGGGCGAAAAAGGTGCGCCACTGGGACACCGAGGTCCCGAAACTGTTCCTGGCCATCACGCCGAACGGCAGTGCAGCCTACAAGCTCCAGATCGTGAAACCCGACGGCAGCAAGACAGACGCGAAACTGATCGCCGCAAATGATGGCTCTCCGGAAATCGCCCGCGCCCTTGCAATGAAGGAATTGGGCCGGATGGCGCTGGGAGAGGTGGATCCCGTCACCCGCAGGCGAACTACAAAGGTTGCGGCGCAAGAGGAGAAAGCATCGACTTTTGCCGCTCTGACTTCCCGTTTCATGGCAACACCGGAGAAATCCCCGCCCAGCATCAAGCAACGCACCTACGATGAACGGGAACGACTCCTTCGGGTCCACATCCTGCCTTCGCTTGGGGAAGCACAATTCCGGCAGATCACCAGGGCTCAGGTACGAGGATTGGTGCGGTCAATCCAGGCCGAAGCCGCTAAACACCCACGCGCCAGAGAAAGTAGCAATCCCGGCGCAAAACTCGCCAATGAATGTCAGGGCGTTATTCGCGCGGTGTTCAACTGGGCCATCGAAGAAGAACTGGCAGATATGAACCCGGCCACCTTCCGGAAACTGTTCAAGGACACACCCGACAAACGCTCACAGATGCCAGACGGGGCTTTGAAGCTCATGTGGGACACATTGAACGAAGAACTGCAAAGCGACGAGGGACGCCACGGCTGGGGGGCCGCGCTAGCTATCATGCTGCATGCCCTCACTTTGCAAAGGCCCGCCGAGATCGTTGCTGCCAGGCGCGACCAATTCGACTGGACGCACGGAAAGGAAATGTGGCGCATCCCGGCCGGGCAGACAAAAACAAACGAGGTTTACGAGGTGCCGCTGTCACCTCAGGCAGCCGCGCTGTTCCGCGATGCCCTTTCGAAGCACAATCTGCCATGGGTGTTTCCGAACAAAGTCGGCGATGACCACATTCGTCACGATGGCCCAAAGCAGCGCTGGATGAGGATACGCAACAAGCTGGTCGCCGAGGCCCGGAAAATAGACCAGACCTGCCCGCTCGACGGCGTTCAACTCTACGACTGCCGGCGCCTCGGTCGGACACTTTTGGTACGAGAGCTTGAAGTGTCACCGGCGATCGCCGAGGCGTGTATCAACCACGCGCCCGACCGATCGATGCGCACGCGCTATGATGTGGGAGAGAGTATAGGCGATGTCCGCCAGGCGATGGAGTTGTGGGGTGACGAAGTGGAACGGCTTGTGGGTAATCTTTCGTCGAATGGCGCTATCGGGCATTCCGAGGAACGCCTGTCGACAGGCTAAAAGTGGCACTCATAATGCCGAATTAAAACTCCCAAGCTGGCAACGAGGGTTCGATTTCCTTCACCCGCTCCAGATTATATATATGTATATCAATGCGTTATATGCCAACCCCTACGCAGCCAGCAGCAGCCTTCGTAGGCCAGCTAGAAAACCACCGGCACGCATCGCGCTCGGTCGGAATGACAGCAGGCGCTAATAGGAATGATTAGACGCTCATATTGCGTCGATCGGGCCCGATCCTATCACGATTGACGCGCGAGTGATCGGTTCGCATTCGGTCGGGGCTCGGCACCTGCCCGACAGCGATGAACATAATGAGTATATTGCACTACGACGCAATACATTCACGCATCGCTTCGCCTACGGCACATATGATGGTTAGTATACGCACGTTTTCGCGTGGGATTATTGACTGATGACTACAAAGGATTCAGCAGAGGAACTACTCGAAAGCCAATCTGCTTGGTTTTGTCGGTGTAAACGACACATTTTTCATTTAGTTACAACGTGTTACGAGTAAACCGCATTCCAAAATACTCAATACTTTCAACGGAGAGAACCGTCTAATGTAAACCGTTTTCGTCGCTCTGATCAGACGATTTCGAATCGCTCCAACCTACCGCCTTTGATCGTGGCCTGCCACCGTTTGAAGAGAGTTTGACGACATCATGCGCCCCATCCAGACCAGGGGTCTCATGGTCGCGACACGGGCCGGTTCGCTCCTGACCCTGATCATCCAGTTCGAACGGGTCGTAGCGGCTGAACCCCTGAATGGGTGGACAATGGGCCTCTTCTATATCGTGCCTTTCTGCGTGTCGATGCCAGCAAGGCCGCGCGCATCCATACAGGTTAAGCGCTTCAGGACGCGCCCTCTTGCTGATAGAATGCGCCGGACCTGGTGCGCGAATCCAGTCCCTGACCCGCCGCCCCGGCTACCTACACTTCAATGAACCGCACGATCCCGCGCTCATGCAGGAGGTTGCCGAGGTTTCGAAACGAGAGTGGAAATCTGACAGATACCAGGACGCCAAGCTGAATGATGTCGAGCGAATTTATGACGTAGCCGGACTGATTTTTTCGGCCTGAAACAGGGCTAAGCACCCCTGCTCCGACCTCAACGCCACTTGCACTGACATAGCTCCCGGGGAGCGTAGAATCATACTGGCCTTGTGAAGCCGAACCGCGACTACTCCGATGTCCAACATGACAATGCCAATAGGCCCTATCGAAAAGACCTCTGCAGATCCTTCAGCTTCGCTGCGCCAGGGTTCAATTCGCTGTAGGGAATCTGGTTGAGGGGGCGTGGTCCCGTATTCTTTCGGGCGTGCATGTCGGGCACGTCCTCGTTTATGTAGAGGAAGCCAGTGAGAATTTCGTCCTTGCTCTGGCCTTCCAGCACTTTGGCAAAGGCGCCCGCTCGGTCGCGAGGGTCGTAATCGCTATCGAGCTTACGCAAGCGAATGCGGCTGCCATCGTGCATTTCGACAGGCATCAGCTCGCCTTCCTCATAGGCTGTCATTATCTCTTCACTCGGCGGCACGAAATCAGCGTGCACGGCCGGATGGAAATATTTGTAGGTGTGCGCGTAGGATTTGGTGGACCCCTTGTGATCGTTAAACGTCACGCATGGCGAGATGACGTCGATAAGGGCAAAGCCCGTATGTCTGAGCCCGGCTTTGATCAGCGCGATGAGCTGTTCGCGATCGCCGGAGAAGCTGCGCGCCACGAAAGTTGCGCCAGTGGCCAGAGCAAGGGCAGCAGGATCAATCGGTGGCAGCTCGTTGGCGCCGCCTTTCTTGGCGATTGAGCCAATGTCTGCGGAGGCGGAGAACTGACCTTTGGTCAGGCCGTACACGCCATTATTGTAGAGCATGTAGAGCATGTTTACGTTGCGCCGGATCGCGTGTGCCATCTGGCCGAGACCGATGGACAGACTGTCACCATCGCCGGAAATGCCGATATAGGTCAGGTCAGAATTTGCCGCGACTGCGCCGGTGGCAAAAGCCGGCATCCGGCCATGCACGGTGTTGGCGCCGTGCGCACCGGACATGAAGTATGTCGGGCTTTTCGACGAGCACCCGATGCCTGACACTTTAACCGCCATGTGCGGCTCGACCGACAATTCGAAAAAGGCGCGGGCCAGAGCTGCATTGACGCTGTCATGCCCGCACCCAGCACATAGGGTCGACGCGGTGCCGTCATAATCAGCCCGGACCATGCCGAGCGTGTTGACCGGCTCTTGCTTGCGGCGGATTTTTGGTTTGACGAAGGAGGTCATGCGATCTTCCTTACTTTCACGGCGGTCTGGATTTCATCATAGACGAAGCGGAAATTCAGCGGTTCGCCAGAATAATGGAGGATCGCAACAAGTTTTTCCTTAGGCGCAGTGGTCTCGGCGACCAAAAGCCCGCGCAACTGCGCGTCGCGGTTTTGTTCGACCACGAAGACCTGCTCGTGCGCATCGATGAAAGCCTCGACTTCCTTTGAGAAAGGGAAGCCCCGCACACGCATATAATCGACCGGGATGCCGGAGGCTTCGAGGCGGTCGCGCGCCTCCAGAACCGCTGGATCCGAGCTGCCGACAGCAATGATGCCGCAGCGCGCTTTCGAACGGGCCGAGATGGTGATTGGGGCAGGAACGGCTTCGGCAGCGTTTTTCCACTTTGCCAGAAGACGGTCGACCACCTCTTTGTATTCGGGGCCCTTTTCTGTGTAGCGCCCAAATTTATTGTGTCCCGATCCACGAAGAAAGTAAGATCCCTTTGGGTTCGTTCCGGGCAAGGTACGATACGGGATGCTGTCATTGTCGACGTCGAGATAGCGATGGAATGTGTCGAGGCCATCGACCTCTTCCGCAGTCAGGACTTTGCCGCGATCTGGGACGTATGTGTCGTCCCAGGTCAGTTCGTCGACCATCCAGTCATTCATGCCGATATCTATGTCGGACATGAAGAAGACCGGGGTCTGGAAGCGCTCGGCAAGGTCCAGCGCGTTGACCGCCATCTCGAAACACTCGCGTGGATTAGCGGGAAATACGAGGATGTGGCGAGTGTCGCCGTGCGAGGCGTAAGCGCAAAGCTGAATATCGCACTGCTGGGTGCGGGTCGGCATGCCGGTCGATGGACCTACCCGCTGAATATCGAACAATACCATCGGCACTTCGGCATAATAGGCATATCCGATAAACTCGCTCATCAGTGAAATGCCGGGGCCGGACGTGGGTGTGAAGGCACGGGCGCCGTTCCACGAGGCGCCGATGGTCAGACCGGCTGCGGCCAGTTCATCTTCGGCCTGAATGATGCAAAACTTGTTAAACCCGGTTTCCGGATCAACCCGTAGCTTGGCACAGTATTCGGCAAAGCCATCCATCAACGAGGTCGACGGTGTGATCGGATACCAAGCCCCGAATGTCGCGCCGCCATAGACGCAACCAAGCGCTGCGGCAGTATTGCCGTCGATGATAATTTTGCCCTCTGTCTTGTTCATTGACATGACGCGGAAGGGTAGCGGGCATTCATAGTTTTCATTGACATAGTCGAAGCCGAGCGCCAGCGCCTTCATATTGTCTGGGACCAGCCTTGGTTTGCTGGCGAACATTTCTTCAACCAGCGCCTGGATGACTGCCATGTCGAGGTTGAGCAGGGCGGCGGCTGCGCCGACATAGGCCATGTTCTTCATCAAGACACGTGAGCGGGCGACTGCGAAAGCGTCGTTACACATCCGTGACAAGGGCACACCAATGACTGTGACATCGGTACGTGCCGTTAGCTGTGGGCGTGGCCAGGTTGAATCGTACATCAGAACGCCGCCTGGCGTCAGCTCCGCAACGTCATCGGCATAAGTATCGGGGTTCATCGCCACAGACAAATGGACATTGCCATCGCGTCCACCATAGCCATCGCCGGTTACGCGAATTTCGTACCAGGTCGGCAAACCCTGAATGTTGGACGGGAAGATGTTTTTGCCGACAACCGGCACGCCCATGCGGAATATCGTCTTCATCAAGAGACCATTGGCGCTGGCAGACCCCGTACCATTGACGGTCGCGACCTTGATCACGAAATCATTGACAGATGGTCCGGTCATTCCGCAGCACTCAACTTTTGCCCACTGGCGTGATGGATTTTGATGACACCTTCCTGCATATCCCATGCCGATGTCGGGCAGCGTTCGGCGCAGAGACCGCAATGCAGACAGATGTTTTCGTCCTTGATCATCACACGACCGCTAAACGATAGCGGGGCAGATGTGAACAAGGCTTGATCGGCGTTTGCCGCATGCACGATGTTGCGAAGGTCAGCTTCAGAAGCCTGAGGCGTGATGGACAGGCACTCAACCGGGCAGATGTCGATACAGGCATCGCACTCGGTGCAAAGCGGCGCGTCGAAGACGGTATGCACATCGCAGTTCAGGCAGCGCTCGACCTCAGTCGCGATCTGTTCCGCCGAAAAGCCAAGTTCAACTTCGATATCAAGTTTCTTGAACCGGTCGACCAGCGCAATATGCTCCATCTTGCGGCGGTCAGAGGCATCATACGCGTTTGAGTAGCGCCATTCAAACATGCCCATTTTGGCCGATTCGAACTCTATCTCGTCGGGGGAGCGGACGGTGAGGTCTGCGCCATGACAATATTTGTGAATTGAGATTGCGGCTTGATGACCATGCTCAACGGCCCAGATGATGTTCTTGGGGCCAAATGCAGAGTCGCCGCCGAAGAAGATGCCGCGCCTTGTCGACTCAAATGTCTTCTCATTGATAACTGGCACATCCCATTTGTCGAACTCAATGCCAGAGTCTTTTTCGATCCACGGAAATGCGTTCTCCTGGCCGATGGCGAGAATAACATCGTCACATGGGATCATGACCTCCCTTGCAACACGCTGGTCGGTAATGCGGCCGGTGTCGTCCACGTCGTATTCCATGACGTCGAACATCATGCCGATCAGTTTGCCATTCTCCGTCACGAATGATTTTGGCGAATGATTGACTGTGATATCCACACTTTCTTCTTCGGCGTCTTCGAGCTCCCATTCGGAGGCCTTGAAGAAGGCGCGCGGTTTACGGGCCATGACTTTGACCGATTTGGCTCCGAGGCGCAGCGAGGTGCGGCAGCAATCCATTGCGGTATTGCCGACACCAATGATCAGAACGTTTTCGCCAATCGCGTCAGTATGATCGAAGGCCACTGATTCCAGCCAATCGATGCCAATATGAATGCCTTCCTTCGCATCCCGACGGCCAGGCAGATCGAGGTCTTTGCCCTTGGGCGCACCGGTGCCGACGAAGATGGCATCATATCCCTCGGTCTGGAGTTGCTTCATGCTCTCAATGGCTGCGCCAAGTTTTAGGTCGACGCCCATTTGCAGGATGTATCCAAGCTCTTCCATCAACACGTCTTCGGGCAGGCGGAACGCCGGAATGTTGGAGCGCATCAAGCCGCCTGGCTTGTCGAGCTTTTCAAAAATTGTACATTCATAGCCCATCGGGGCAAGATCGTTTGCGACAGTGAAGGATGCGGGCCCTGCACCAATCAGCGCAATGCGCTTGCCGTTGGACTGTTCCGGCTTTTTGGGCAGACGGTCGGTGATATCATCGCGGTGGTCGGCCGCGACGCGCTTCAGACGGCAAATTGCGACCGGCTCTTCCTCAACACGCGTGCGGCGACAAGCTGGCTCACAGGGGCGGTCACATACGCGACCAAGCACGCCCGGAAACACGTTAGACTCGCGATTGAGCAAGTAGGCGTCGCCATAGCGGCCTTGCGCAATCAAACGAATATAGGCGGGGACCGGCGTATGTGCCGGGCAAGCCCACTGGCAATCGACGACTTTGTGGAAGTAGTCGGGATCCTTGATATCGGTAGGTTTCATGATGCCCCGTTTTCAATATCGGAAGCGTAGCGGCAAAATTTCAGGCTGCAATGAGAAAATCCGCCGCGCCCGTACCACGGTCAGAAGAGCTCGTCGGAACTCTCCCTCCCTGCTCCGTGGACCTCGTTTCAAGCGGACCGACCAGTGGCAACTATAGCCAGAGAACGCTCGGCAAGAAACGATCGACTATTATGCTCTGGGCAAATCATTTCGCCTGAGCACACCACTCCAAGCCCGTTTTACCTGATATTGCCTGCTCAGGCCGTGCGGTGACTGCCGGCACAACAAAAACCCTCGGGCCACCGCGATCCGCGCGCCGTCTTCACCTTGCCTATGGGTCCCAGGCGAACCGCCAGAAAACCGGATCCCAGGATACTCGCAGATATTCTGAGGGGCACCATGACCTGACGCGTACAAGCTGCCTGAGGCTGAAGACAGACAACACGCGGAAAGATCGAGGGCTGAAACATGAATTCCACTTTGTATCGCACGTTGATTGCTGCAACGGCGCTGTCCAGTATCTTATCGGCTAACGCGCAGGCCCAGCAAACGACGACAGGTGCCGATCAACAGGCTCAGGCCCTGTTGGAGCGCATAGAAAAGCTTGAGACTGAACTGGGAGACTTGCGAGCCAAAGTTCTGGAATCATCCCTGACAGCCACAAAAGCGGAGACAACTGCACTCAATGCTGTTGACAGAATAGCAGGGGTAGAAAATCAGACGGATCTGATTGCGGACAATACCAGACCAAGCGAAGCGCCCGATACGAAATGGCATTTAGCCGGATATGCCGATGTTGGTTTTTCAGGTGGCGATATGCCGGGATCGGACACCGATGACATTCGAGCATTTCTTCAAGCCAGCAACAATTAGCGAACAAGATCACATGAAAGGGTCGTTCCGATGAATTTGCGATTCCCACGCACCCTCTGCATCGTCTTTTTTGCCAGCGGCGCCATGTTCCTGGCTTCTGGCGCCGAGGCTCAAGACACATCCGACACGGCTCGTGGCAAGGAAGTCTATGCCGGGACGTGTGTCGCATGTCATGGCCCTACCGGCAAAGGCACCATTCCCGGTACGCCAGATTTCAACAAGGCGAATGGCGTGCTATCTCAAGACGATGATGTCCTCACAGATCATATCACCAACGGATTCCGTGGTCGGCGCTCGGCCATGCCAATGCCCGCAAAGGGAGGAAACGCAAGTCTTACCGATTCAGATATCGACGACGTATTGGCATATCTGCATGAAACATTTGACCACGAATGATATCCAGTTGCCCGCGGCATTGCCGGTTGGAACTAGTATCGAAATATTCCGCGCTTGCGCCCAATACGAGCAGTCAGCGAGGCCGTTTGCGGTCAACGATGGGGCGCATGCGGATACGGGCTGTCCTTTGATGAAAATATAAGCATGCGCCATTTGTATTCATATCGATCAGCCGGAAAACGGATCACCCTTTTCGGTGTTCTTTTGGCTTTTGTCGTCATAGTCGCTTCTTCTTCATTGGCTTCGACCTCAAACTACTCGAAACGGATGGGAGTGGCTGACGCCTCTCACTCCCAGGTTCAAACTGTTACCGTAATAAGCGTGGAAGCGTGCGCATGCA
>NZ_LADU01000041.1 GCF_000961795.1 Hyphomonas sp. BRH_c22 | reverse complement strand
TAGAGCGTCATTGGGTTTCTCCATGTTGGACGAGGGACAGGGAACGGGAGACAAGCGGGGCGGTCTGATACCCCTCGCCGTCAAAGCCGGTGACGCGGAGCGCCTCCTCGACGCGCCGCTGGCCGCCCGCGCGGCTCATGAACACGACGACATCGATGGCCTCTGCGATCAGATCGAAGGGCGCGCGCGGTGTCGCTTCGAGCGTCAGCTGTTCAAGCCGGGCCAGCCCGCCATGGGCGGAGTTCGCGTGAAGCGTTGTGATCCCGCCGGGATGGCCCGTGTTCCAGGCCTTAAGGAGGTCAAGCGCTTCGGCCCCGCGCACCTCGCCGACAATGATCCGGTCAGGCCGCAGGCGCAGCGTGGAGCGGACGAGGTCCCGCAGGCTCGCGGCGCCGCGATGGGTTCTGAGTTGAACCACATTGGGCGCGGCGCAGCGCAGCTCGCGCGTGTCTTCGAGGATGACGATGCGGTCGTCGTGGAGTGAGGCTTCTGGCAGCAAGGCATTCGTGAAGGTCGTCTTGCCGGAGGACGTGCCGCCCGCGATCAGGATGTTCGCATGCGTCGCAATCGCGTCCTTGAGCGCCTGTGCCAGCGCCGGAGCCAGCGCGCCCTGGGTGACATAGTCGCCAATTGAAAAAGGCGTCGTCGCGGGCTTGCGGATCGAAAAGCATGGCGCGGTCGAGACAGGTGGGAGAAGCCCTTCAAACCGCTCGCCGCTGCCGGGGAGTTCGGCAGAGACGATCGGGGCGGACCGATCACAGGCCTCGCCTATGCTGCTCGCGACAAGGCGGATGATCCGTTCGCGCGCGGTGACTGAAATCCTGTCGGGACTGACCTCGACCCCTCGCCCCGCCCGTTCAATCCAGATCGAGCCATCAGGGTTGGCGAGGATTTCGATGACGTCATCAGCGTCCAGCGCTGCCCGCACCGCGCCTTCGCAGGCAGACCGCAGCATGGATACGCGTCGTTGGTCGGTCTCAAGCGTTCGGGCGGGTGCGGACATCGGGGGAGTGGCTCCTGTCGTTGCTGACAGGTCCAATCCTCTGATTTCGCGCTAATTTCTGATAGTTGGGAAAGTCGCAAACGGTCGGAACGGATTGAGGGGTCTTGCAAGGCTCGATAGGGTCTGGTCGTGCGCGTCATGAGCCGCGGCTTCAATAAAGCACTATGCCAATTCCGGAGAAGATGACTTAAAAAACGGATGCTCTGAAAGGCTCGAATGGAGCGTCGCCGTCATTCGATCAGACCTCCACGACTCGCTGCTATTGGCTCTAATCTGCCGATCTGGAGCTGAATAGTGAATGCCGGAATTGGAGAAATCCAGACTGGACCTGTCACGCTTTCGTTCCGACCTTGAGTCTCAGTTAAGCGGCCTTTCTTTCAAATGCCAAGGGGCTTTTCCATCCGAGGGCTGAGTGCCGACGGCGCGGGTTGTAGAAGGCGTTGATATATTGGAAGAGCGCGGCCTCGGTTTCTGTCCTTGTCGTCCATGTTTGCCGCCAGATCAGTTCGGCTTTCAGAGATTTGAAGAAGGTCTCAACGGCCGCATTATCCTAACAATTTCCTTTGCCGCTCATCGACACCTGAAAGCCCTGATCGCGCAGGCTTTTCTGATAGTCATGACTGCAATATTGGCTGCCGCGATCGGTGTGGTGAATACAGCCCGGTGGTGGCTGACGCAGATTGATCGCCATGTCGAGTGCGCGGATCGCAAGGTCCTTCTTCATACGATTGCTGACCGCCCAGCCGACGACGCGCCTGGAATACAGATCAATGATCACGGCCAGATAGAGCCATCCCTCGCGGGTCCAGATATAGGAGATATCACCCGCCCATTTCCGGTTGGGGCCACTCGCGGTGAAATCCCGGTCCAGCAGGTTTGGTGAGATATTGAACCGGTGATTGCTATCGGTCGTTGCCTTGTACTTGCGCGTACGGACAACAGAAATGGCGTTTTCCCGCATCAATCGACCGACACGCCGATGGCCGACATCCAAACCAAGCTCTTACAGCTCTTCGGTCATGCGCGGACGGCCATAACTGCCCAGTGCAAGACCGTGCTGCTCACGGATATGCGCCAGGATCACAAGATCTCTGCGCTGACGTTTGCTCATCTGCCGGGATCGCCAGGCCCGGTATCCCCGCGACGTCACCTTCAACACACGGCACATCTGCTCAATCGGCCAGGCGTTCCTCCAAGTCTCAATGAAAGCGAAACGCTTCACTTCTGGCTTGCGAAGAACGCCGTCGCTTTTTTTAGGATGTCCCGCTCCTCCTTCAGAATGCGGTTCTCCCGGCGAAGCTGTTCAACCTCCTTCAGCATATCCGCCGATGGCAGGTCCGCTGGCGCCTCTGGCCGATAAGCCGAAATCCACTTACCCAGCGTCGAAAGCCCGATCCCCAAATCTGCTGCAACCTGCTTGCGCGTCAGGACGCTGGTCTTCGCCAGCCGAACCGCCTCACGCTTAAACTCTTCTGTGTGTACATGTCCCATCGTCCTGTCTCCTTGAATGTAGATAATCGTCTATCAAGGTCGGAATCAAACCGGGACAGGTCCAAACAGCCTCTTTGGCCATCTCGCGTCGCTGAGACGGCCTTGCTACTTTTTTCCAAGGGCATCCTTCAAGAGCTCATTCTGCATCGCCATTTCGGCATACATCTTCTTTAGCCGCCGGTTTTCCTCGGCCATGGATTTCATCTCGGACAGCATCGCTGCATCCATCCCGCCGTACTTGGCTCGCCAGTTGTAATAGGTCGCGTTGCTAATCCCATGCTCGCGGCAGAGGTCCGCAACGGGCACACCGCCTTCGCCCTGCTTCAGGATTGCGAGGATCTGTGCGTCGGTAAATCTCGATTTCTTCATTGTCGTCTCCGTGCTTTATCAAAGCCGGAGAAGTCCAGTTTTCAAGTCCCTTAATTTCGGGGATGATTACCAAAGCTGTCGAGGCTCTTGGTGGTCGGGAACTTCGCAGCCTTTATCCGTCGCTCCACCATGCGCCGTTCCCGGTCGATCAGTTCGAGCTCGGCCAGCCGCAACAGATAGCGCGTGTGGTCAACGCCTTCGCTGGAGCACTGTTTGGCTTGTCGGTCATACTCGCGCAGGAAGGTCGGCAGCCGCAGCGACTTCAGATGATGGCCGAGCAATAATTGCGGTGTATCGGTCATGACCTGCCGGCCGTCAGCAGCGCCAGGTAATCGCCAGCCGATGTGGCTGCGACATGCGCTTTTGGCAGATACGGATACACCGACATGTCCAGCCTCGGCGGCCTGCGTTCGATCCGGCAAAGGACCAGGTGCTTGACGGCATCAAAGCCAATGGTGCCGCGCTCCAGAGCGCTGTCGATCCCGGCTTCGACATCCGCCACCAGGAAGGTCTCCAGCAGGCGTAGAATCTGGACGAACTCGCGCTTGCCAGCTTTGCCCATGCGGGCCTCAAGCAAACGTCGCAGAGTGGTGAACGCGTCCGGCAGGTCCCAGTCAGCCAACGGTGCGGCCTGATCAAGTGCGTTTGTTTTCTGCTCGATCAATGCCAGATAGTGCAATGGGTCGAAGATATAGTCTTCCTTCTCCCACGATCTTGGATGGCGCGCGATCACCTGCGTCCCGCTGGCGATCACCACGTCATGTACATAACCACGTTCCAGGACCTGTTGGTGGCCATAGGCTGTCGGAACAGAGTAATCATTACCGCGATAGCGGACCAGGGACAGGGAGCTGACCCGCACCGATTGTTTGTCACAGGCGTCATAGGGCACTGCAGGCAAAGGCCGCAGCTGTGCTGCATCCGCCAAGAACCGTTCCCCAGTCGTATCCTTGTGGCCGCGTAGCCTGTCTCCCATCCGCTTGCGGCACTGGTCTGCCAGATGGGTGTTGAGATCATCAAAGCTGATGAACCGGGGTCTCGGCACCATGAAGTTGCGGCGGGTGTATCCCACCATCCCTTCGACCTTGCCCTTGTCGTTCCCTTTGCCGGGGCGGCCAAAGCGATCAGTAAACAAATAATGGGAGACCAGTTCCGAGAACACCCGCGTGCGCTTGCGTGTCCCGTCGCCCAGAATGCGGGCAACCGCGATCCGTGTGTTGTCGTAAAGAATCGAGACCGGCACGCCGCCGAAGAAATCAAACGCCGACACATGCGCATCGCAGAACGCTTCTGTGGTCTCTGCCGGATACGCCTTCAGGAAGCAGGCATCCGAATGGGCGAGCTCCATCACCAGAAAATGGATCTTGCGTTCAACTCCGCCGATGACGGCGAGCGCTTCACCAAAGTCCGCCTGAGCATGCCCGGGCGGATGCACCAGCGGCACAAACATCTCCCGCTGGCGTTGCTTTGCCGCGAAGATATAGTCCTTCACAATCGTGATGCCGCCAGAAAACCCATGTTCGTCACGTAACCGCTCGAACACCCGCTTCGATGTGTGCTTCTGCTTGCGCGGAACAGTCTTGTCCGCCTCAAGGATCGCATCAATCACACCGACAAACGGATCAAGCTTCGGGCGCCGGACCGGCTGACTGCGCCGATATCCAGGCGGAACCGAAAAGGTCAGCATCTTGTCGACCGTTCGCCGGTCGATCCCAAAAAAACGCGCTGCCTCCCGTCGGCTCATCCCATCAACCAGAACTGAACGACGAACACGACCATACAAATCCACACTCTTCACCTTATCCCCCGAACAAAACCGGGAGCCTATCAGTGGCGGAGTTTTGCTCCGGCCAAAGCGATACTATATCGCCGTTCGTGTGGTGGATTATTGCACCGGCGTTCTCACCTGTGTATGCGGGCAAAGCGGCCCCGCAGGCGGAAGATGGCGGTTCATCGGGAAGCGCGCTGTCAGCCCTCAGGACTGAACGAGGCATGGAGCCTGGACTTCGTGCACGATCAGCTGTCATGCAGCGCAAAGATCCGCTTGCTGACAGTGATCGATATCTACTCCCGTGAATGTCTTGCCATCGAAGTCGGATCGCGCCTGAGGGGCGAGGATGTGGCAAGGGTCTTAAACCGGCTGGTCTATTTACGCGGCGCTCCGAAGGCATTGTTTGCCGACAACGTCCTACGTACGGAGCGCGATCAGACCAGCAGGCAAAAAGCCTTCTATCCGCAGAATGTCTCCGCGGCTTGATTTGTCAATTGCCGAGGGACTTCCGCTTCTATTGGAAGAGCTCTCGGCCATAGCAAACACAGGATCCACACGAGCATATTTCGCTGGTCCTCACCGTCCTTAACACGGGATGCCGATCCGAGCGGAAGACCCGAACATTATCTACGAGGTCGCGTTTTCACGTGCCTCAACGGCCCTTCAGACAGGGGTTCTTCCTCTCGGCTCCGCCCCTTGGAAGAAGGGACGGTAGGGGGTTCCACTTTTGATGACGGCGTGAACCACGCGGGCCATCTTGGCGGTAACGGCTGTGAGCGCTTTACGCTTCAGATCCGGATTTGTCGGATCCTTAGCGATGTAGCGCGCGTACTTGTCCCGGAAACTGTTTTCCCTCTGACGAATGGCGACATTGGCGGCCATCCAGAGAGACCGGCGCAGGCGCGCGTTGCCGAACTTGGCAAGCTTGGTCTGTCCCCGGAATGTACCCGACTGGTGGGTTG
>NZ_LADU01000075.1 GCF_000961795.1 Hyphomonas sp. BRH_c22 | reverse complement strand
CGTTTCCGGTGGCGCGCTGCTGGATGGCGCAGGCGCCGCCTATGAGGCGGGCGACTTCCATCAGGCCCGCAGCCTCGCGCAACAGGCCGCCAGCCGGGCACCCACACAGCGCGCGGGCCTCATGCGCGCCGCATGGTCTGATCTTCAGCTCGGGCATGCCACCGAAGCGGCGGGTGCCTTCAGCCGCCTCTATCTTGAACGCCCGGACGCGGAAGCCGCCGAAGGCTACGCGCTGGCCGCAGAACAGTCAGGCGATCTGGACAGTGCCGCGGCCCTCGCGCGCACGCTGGGCGGCCCGCTTGGGGCAATGGTCACTGCGCGCTACGCGGCGGCCGCATTCAATCAGGGCGATTACCTCACCGCCCGCGCCCACGCACCGGATGCCTATGGCGCGCTAGAAGGAGTCGACCGCACCTGGTATCGCCAGGCCGTTACGGCCCGCAGCCAGGGCGGAACCAGCGGCGAGAACCGTCTGCGCGGCTTTGTCTCCACGACATCTTTCGGCACCACCCGCGGCGCCCACCGCCTCGAGGCCGGCATCGCCGTCTACACGCTCGATCCCGGCGCCAGCTCCTCGCCTGCGCGTGCAGCCTCGCGCGAAACCCTCGCCGCACCCTACCTCGCATGGAGCCGGGAAGGCGACACAAGCCTCGCCGCGCGCATTGGCTTGATGCCAGTCGGCGCCGATGCGGATCCGGTCCTCACCGGAGAGATCGCGATTGCGCATGAATCGGCAGGCCGCGCCGTCGAGGCCCGCGCCTATGTCCGCCCGAAAGCCGACAGCGTGCTTGCCCTCGCCGGCCAGCAGGACACCGGCGGTAATACGTTCGGGCGCGTCACGGAAGCGGGCGCATCGGTCCGTGCCCGCCTGCCGGTCGGCAAGCTGCACGCCGTTCAGGCAGACCTGTCTGCCGGTCAGCTGGAGGGAGAGAATGTCGCATCCAACACGGTCGTCTCGGCGGGCATTTCCGCGTCCCGCTCGATCCGGCGCGACGGCTTTGCCTATCTCGTCACCGGGCCGTTCTACCAGTTCCAGTCCTATGACAGGAACACAAACTTCTTCACGCCCGGCCATGGCGGCTATTTCAGCCCGCAGGCCTTCCATCGCGCGGGCTGGTCGGCCAATGCCCAGACCGATCCGCTCAAAAACTGGATCGCCAAGGCGGATATTGCTCTCGCCCACGAGACGGTTGAAGAGGATCCTGCGCGCACCAACCCGCTCCTGCCGGGCCCTCAGCCGCTTGTCGGCGGCAGTGACAGCACAGGCATCGCAGGCGCCCTCGATCTCGCCATCGCGCGGCGTGTCAATTCCGATGTCATCATCTCGGCAAACCTCTCGGCCATTGCGTCTGAGGCCTATGAAGACGTTCGCATCGGCCTCGCGCTGACCTGGGTGCCGGGCGGGCGCGCAGGCCTCGTGCGGACAGACCTGCCGAACGATCCGTTCAATTCCGCTTCCTGGGTACAGCCATGAATACAAACGCCCCCTCCGAGCGCCCCAATCGCGGCGTACAGCTCACCCGCAGGCTGGAACGCAGCGATCCCTTCCTCATGCGCGCCGTTCAGGCCGCCGCGCTGATCGGCTGCATACTCGGTATGCTGATCTATTCGCTGCAGGTCGTCCGCGAGGATACGCAGGCCAACCGGAGTGCGCTGACGAAGGCGGCTGCCGTCGGCCAGGTCGCGGCGGAGGCCGATACTGCCCGGCTCGATGCGGCGGCACTGGAAGCGGCGCCGCTCATCGCGGCTGCGCTGGCCGAGGGCGCCTCGCCCGCTGCGCAACGGACCCTCAAGGCGAGCGTGAGTGAGCGTCTCGCTCCCACGCCTGTTACGGCGATCATAGTGTTCAGCCCGCGCGGCGAAGCGGTGTCGGTGTTCGGGCAGCTGCCTGCGGATGTGGCGGGCACCATCGGCCCCCGGCCGTCCAGCCGCCGAGCAGGCAATGAACTCCTCGGTCTTGAACTCGTCCCTGTGTCGAAAGGCCGGGCCGCCTATTATCGCGACCTGCCAATGCCGGATGGCCAGCCCGTTCAGGCCGCCCTGGTGCTCCGCAAGGACGCCTTTCAGTCCGCATTGCAGATCGGTGCGGCGGCCGGAAATGGCTGGCGCGCAGCCTTGCTCAACCGGGACGGCGACGCGGTCCTGACAGCCGCCGGAGACCAGCGCGCCTTTGACCAGGCCGATGCGGCTCTTGTCGGCTCCGCCCTTGGCTGGCCTCCGCTCCATGCCGATGAATCCTCAGCCGCCGGCCGCGTGTCTGGGCAGCAAAGCGGAACCTTCGTGGAAACCCGGGCCGTCGCAGGTGGCATGCTCCAGGTCGCCTATGTCGGCGAAGCGCCCTCGGTCCTGTCGGTCCTCGCCGCGCGCCGCTACCAGTTCCTCGCCTTGTTCGGGGCCTCCATCCTGGCTGTCCTGCTCGCCATCTCGGTCGTCCAGAACGAATGGCAGCGTCATGACCGCCACGTCCGCGACGCAGACTTGATTGCCGCCCGCGCCGAGATCACCTGCGACCTGCTGGCCGCCGGGGTGATCGACTGGTCGGTGGCAGACGGCGTCGTCGATTATTCCGAAGGTTGGGCCGACATGTTCTCGCAGGGCGACGAACCGGCGTCGGAGGAGATCTTCGACTGGATCGCCCGCATCCACCCGGACGACCGCCTTGCCGCGCGTGAGGCCTACCAGGCCATGCTCGAAGGCACGCAGTCGGAACTCGTCCACCGCATGCGTATCCGCATGTCATCCGGCCTCTGGGTGCAGGTTGTCGAGCGCGGCCGTGCGATTGCGGGCGTTGACGGCCGCGTCAAGCGGATCGTGCTGGTCCAGACCACCGAGCCGGTCGATGGCAGCGCGCTGCGCAATGCCTTTGGCGGCCTGACCCTGCCGGACGTCCGCGCCGGCTAAAGCCGCCGCATTATCTCGCTCGCCCAGTCCGGCACCAGTTCGCTCGCCTTGCCATAGCGCGCCTCGTCGAAAAAGCTCGCCCCGTCCGAGGGTTCGAGGTTCAGCTCCAGCGTCCGCGCCCCGGCCCGGCGCGCCAGCTGCACGAAACCGGCCGCCGGATAGACATTCCCGCTGGTCCCGATCGACACGAACAGGTCGGCCCGGGCAAGTTCTGTTTCGATTTCATCCATGTAGAGCGGCATCTCGCCGAACCAGACGACGTGCGGGCGCATCAGGCCGACGGCTTCGCAGGTGGGGCAGGGCGTCCTGACGCCGATATCATCGGGCCAGCGCACCACACCTCTGCACGCTTCGCACCGCACTTTCAGCAGTTCGCCATGCATGTGCAGCACGTTCTGGCTTCCCGCCTGTTCATGCAGGTGGTCGACATTCTGCGTGATCAGCGTGAAACGGCGCCCGGCAGCCTGCAGGGCGGCCTCAAGCTCGGACAGGGCCAGATGGGCGGCATTCGGTCTGGATGTCTTCAGCTGCGCCCGGCGCGCATTGTAGAATCCCTGAACGAATTCCGGATTGCGCGCAAAGCCCTCCGGCGTGGCCAGGTCTTCGAGCGGGTATTTGGTCCAGATGCCATCCACATCGCGGAATGTGCCGAGCCCGCTTTCTGCGGAAATTCCGGCACCGGTAAGCACAACGACACCGCGCTGTGCGTAAGCATTGGACATGTGGGCGGCCTCGTCATAATCTAAACACACGGTTAATGTAGGGGACCGGGGGCTAAGTTGGCAATTGTAGGGGACATTCTGACATGCTGCCGAACCTGACCGCTAAAACCACCAGATATGCAATCGGTGCGCTTGTTACCAGCTTTCTGGTGCTCGCCGCCTGCGACCAGCAGAATACGCGGCTGGAGCGGGCCCGCGAACTCGCAGGCGCCACGCTCGACCAGATCAGCGGCCGCGCCGTTGTCGAGCCGGGCGCCGAGCAGACCCTGCTTGCCGCCTCCGTCATGGACCGGGCCATTGCCGGCACCGTCGTTAACGAGATCGCCTTCCAGGCCGAGAATGAGCGCGCCATGTTCGCCATCGGCTCGATCATTGCGAAACCCAAGGACATTGTATCCGTCGCTCTTGACGAGGAAGACGTCCTGTTCATGGAAGAAGAAGAGTTCTTCGAGGAGGTTGAACCGGACGCAGCCATGATGGAAATGGCTCCCGGTGCTGCGGACGATGCGCCTGTCATGGCCGCTCCGCCACCGCCAGCCGCCATGGGAGATATCCGCCCGGCGCGCCTCATGCCGACGGTCAAGCTCGATCCGTCTGCGCCCGAGGAAACCCGCGAAGAGATTGCGAAGGCAACGCGCGATATGGAACAGACCGCCGCTGCAGAGCCTGTACCCGTCGCCCGAACCCGCAGCCTTGCGCCCCGGACGATGGAGGCTGCCATTCCGGCGCCCCGAACCCTCGAAGCCAGAAAGCTGGCGCGCCGTTCGGTCATCACCGGTGATGCGATCCGCAAGCAGCAGGACGCCAATTCCGTGATGCTCGATACGCTGTCCAAATACGGCATGGACGGGCAGGTTGCCCTGTCCCGCGAAGGCCAGATGGTGATCCAGATCGGCGCCGATGGTGCCGATCCGACTCAGTTCACGCCCGAGAAGCTCGCGGCAACGCAAGCCAGCTTCCTCGCGGTCGACAGCGGCGCCGGCTGCCCGGATTCGACCGACCTTGTGACGGTGCAGTCGAACGCGGCCCTTGCAACCGAGTGTATCGTGAAAGACCTGCGCGCATCGGGACAGTTCGAATATGTCGAGAAGGACTATATCTTCCAGAACCAGTTCGTCCGGCGTCCCCGCGAGACCGGTCCGGGCACCAGTACCGGCACGACCACGCCCGCCGATGCCATTCCCGGCGACACGCCTGAAACGCCTGTCACGCTGACCGACGTCACGCCCAATGACCCGCTCTGGAGCCTGCAATGGAACTTCCAGAACAATGGCACGGACGAAGGCACGTCGCCTGGCGGCGCGGGCTTCCAGGATTTCTGGACCCGGCAGGCCAATAAAGGCTCCAGCGATGTCATCGTCGCCGTTGTCGATACCGGACTGCAGATGCAGCATCCCGACATCAAGGATTCGCCGAATGTGGCGCCCGGCTGGGACATGGTTTCCGATCCGCGCATGGGCAATGACGGCGATGGCCGCGACGCCGATGCCAATGATCCGGGCGATATGTGCGATCCTTCCCAGCCTTTCGCGGCAGACACGTTCCACGGCACGCACGTGGCCGGCACGATTGGCGCAGCCGCTGCGGACAATGCCACAGGCGTGGTCGGCGGTGCCTGGAACGTGAAGATCGTGCCGGTGCGCGCGCTCGGCAAATGCGGTGGCCGCCTGTCTGACATCAATGATTCCATCCGCTGGGCCGGCGGCCTGATCCCCGGAGAGGATTCTGAAGGCAACGAAGTGTGGAATGACAACCCGGCCGACATCATCAACCTGTCCATCGGCCTGTTCGAATTCTGTCCAGCCTCGCTGCAGGACGCGATCGATTCCGTCACCGAGCGCGGCGTGATCGTGGTCTCTGCAGCCGGCAATGCGCGCGTCTCGACGCAGTATTACGCGCCAGGCGGCTGCCAGAATGTCATCTCGGTTGCGGCAGGCGATGCGCGCGGCCAGATCGCGCCCTACTCGAATTTCGGGCCGAACGTGACCGTCATAGCGCCGGGCGGCGACCTCACCCGCGACGACAATGGCGACGGGCGTCCGGATGGTGTCCTGTCGACCAAGGCGGCCAGTAATTGCTACGATCCGGTCACCGGTGAAGGCGTCGACACCTGCTTCTACGCCTATGAACAGGGCACCAGCATGGCTGCGCCGCATGTCTCGGCCGCGCTCGCCCTGCTCAAGGCCCGCACACCTGAGGCCACCGCAGAGGAGCTGAAAGCCACGCTGATTGCCGCCCTCGATACGCGTGAACCGCTCCAGTGTTCAGGGTCATGCGCGCTCTATCCCGGCACGACACCCATTCCGGGCAGCCCGGACATGTGTGCCCGGCCGTGCGGCGGATTGCTCAATCTCGCCAATGTGCCGCCGGTCAATTCCGGCGGAGGTGCCCAATAGGCATGGCGGGCGTTCGCTCCCCCTTTCATTTTGGCGGCCCGCTCGGTCTTGCGGGCCTCACATTGCTTGCGGGTGCGACCGGCCTCTTCGTCCTTGCCGGCTCGCCGGATGGTACTGACCAGCCGGTCGTGCCGCTCTCGGGCCTGGCGGATATGCAATCAGCGCCTCAACCAGATTCCCGCGTGGATCGGGGGTCTGACCCGCTGATCGGCACCCTGCCGGATGTTCCGTCACGGCGCGATCCGGCCGGGATCCCGTCAGACGATCCCGCCCTCCGGCCTGAACAGGCCGGTCCGAACGTGATCACGGCCCAGGCACAGGGCGCTGAAGTCATCTTCATCGTGCGCATCAAGGGCGCGCCCGAAATCGATTCGGTGGCCCGTCTCTACAAGAAAGACCCCGCCGCAGCGCAGCAGGCGTTTGACGACTATGTCCGGCGCACCCCCGCGCTCCGGGATTTCTCGCTCGTCGGCGCCAGCTATTCCGGAGAGGTCAGGCTGTCCTACCAGATGCCGATGGGTGTGGAACCGACCCGTTCGGAAATCCGTTTGGTGCAGGAGAAAATCATGGCTGTGGAAGGGGTGGCCTATGCCGATCCCGACTATGTTGCCCATCCCGGGAAGGAAAACTGATAATGAACACGTCCAGCATGATCGCCCTTGCGGCGGTCCTCGCCTTCGCCCTGACGGGGTGTGATCGGCTGAAAGCGCCGGATTCGCCGTCGGAAGCCCCCGCCGACCCGGCCACTGAAACAGCCGAATTGACACCGGGCGAGCCAGACCTTGTGGTCCGGCCACAGGCGGTCGAGAACACGGCAGGCATCGATTGGGAAGCAGCTCGCCGCGACATGGCCTCAGTGCCCAGCGACCAGCGCGCGCAGGGCAATTTCCAGGTCGAGTCCGGCGCTGCAGCCGCGCCCGTCCCGGTTCTCCTGCCCACCGGCATTGTCGTGCCCCAGTCGGCTGAAGGCGGCGTCAAGTTCCAGCCCATGAGCGACGGCTATTTCGCGACCTATCCCGGCGTCGACTATGACATCGTGGTCAACGGCACGAACGAAATCATCGGTGCAGGCGATGAGCCCCATGCAGGCGTCGATACCGAACCGGCCTTTGAATCGACCGCGTCCGGGGCCCAGGTCGTGTTCTCGCGTTACGGCGCAGACTATCTGATCGAATTCGAATGCAAGAATATGACGGGCGCGTCCCCGACCTGCATCACGCAAGACGAAGCGCTGGAGATCGCGCGCAAACTGGTTATCGCGGGGACACGCTAATGCTGAAGAAGGCTTCATTCGTCCTGGCAGCCTTTGCCCTGACGGGTCTGGCGGCGTGCGATTTCATCCGGTTTCCGGGTGATGGCGGCCCGCCCCCCAGTACGCCTGAACCCGGTCCCGCTGTCCCCCCCGGGGCGCCCGGACCGCCCCCTCCCGGCACACCCGTCGACGACCCCTATGGCGACACCGGCACGTCCGCGCCGGATAAGCCTGATGACACCGGCACGCCGGACACCGACCCGGTTTCGGCCGATGATCCGGTCACCTCGCCAGATACGGACGTCGACGTGCCCGATGACACGCCCGCCGATGTGCCACCCGCGACAGACCCGGCCGATGCGCCGGATGCGGGCGACACGGTGCCGGACGTCACCGAGCCGGTCGACGACCCCGTTACACCCCCGGCCGACACCACCGACACGCTCGACACCCCTCCTGTCGACCCCGTGACACCTCCCGAGCCCGAGCCCACACCGGAGCCGGTCTTCAGCTATCATGCGCCCGGCGCGCTGCTGCCCGGCACAGGGCAGGGCTCGATTGACCAGATCGTCCATGCGCCGGACATCGTCTTCCCGATCGCGGGTACTCCGGCCTACCTGCAGTCACAGGTCTTCACCTTTGGCGGCGGCGTTGGCGGCGGCGACCAGTGCGACGCGCGCAACTACGCCTATCCCTGGCGTGACAATTTCTGCGAAACGCGCAGTGCCAATCGCGGGTCTCCCCTGTGTCCGGCCCCGAAAATCCACCAGGGACAGGATATCCGCGTCGGCACGCCCGCCCAGTGCAACAGCCTGCGCCAGGCCTCCCCGGCCGACCGCACCCTGCATGAAGCCGTCGCTGTCGAAGACGGCGTGATCTCGAATGTCGGGTCCTATTCGGTCAGTCTTCGCGCCGGTGGCCGTATCTACAAATACCTCCACCTCAACATGGCCAAACTTAAGGTGAAGACAGGCGACGCCGTCACCGCGGGCCAGCCGCTCGGCTATGTCTCGAACGATTTCGGCGGCTCGGCCACCACGTTCCACCTGCACTTCGAAATCGTCCAGAACACGGCTGATATGGGCTGGATCCATGTCCCGCCCTATCTGTCACTGGTTGAGGCCTATGAGCGGCGCGAAAGCGGTCGGGGCGAAGAGGTCGAACAGAACCTGTCGGTCGCCTCCGTTCCCTTCGTCATTCCCGAAGGCATGGAAATCGTCGAATAGGCTCAGGCGGGCCTGAAGGCCAGCGCGACGCCATTGTTGCACCAGCGCTGCCCCGTCGGCGCGGGGCCGTCATCGAACACGTGACCCTGGTGTCCCAGGCAGCGCGCACAATGGTATTCGGTACGTGTGTAAATCAGCTTGCGGTCCAGGCTGGTCGCCATGGCACCCGGCAGCACATCGTAGAAACTCGGCCATCCGGTGCCGCTGTCGAATTTTGTCGCAGACGAAAACAGGGGCAGGTCGCATCCGGCGCAATGATAGGTGCCGTCACGTTTTTCCGCATTCAGCGGCGAAGTGAAGGCGCGCTCGGTATCGGCCTTGCGCAGCACGTTGAACGCTGCCGGTTCCAGGCGCTCGCGCCACTGGTCCTCGGTCAGGGCCCGCCATTCATTCCCGGCATAGGCGTCAGCTGTCTCGCCAGGTTCGGACTTGTCGGCGCCCGCGGAAGAACAGGCCGCCACGGCCAGCGCAGCCGAGCCTGACAGGAGAAGGGTGCGACGGGAAAATCTGTGTGCCATGCGTGTCATACGTTCCTGCCTAGCAAGCGGTTCATACACACGACACACACAAGCGCGTGAGCCCGTCAGATGCTGTCATCGACCCAGACTTCCCCGTCCAGGTCATCCAGCTTGCCCTGCAGATGCGCCCGTACATCCTGGACGGCCTGGTTGTAAACCGCCGGGCCCAGGGCCTTCAGCATCAGGTCGACGATTTCACCGGCCCGGAATTCGCTCAACTGCTCGTCAAACTCGGTCCGGAATTTCTGCCGGACGAGGCGGCACAGCGCGTCGCGGCGCTCCGGGGTCAGCGTGATCTCCTTCACGCCTCCGACCCGGGCTCCGGCAAGGGATTGCGCCCGAAATTCACCGCGCCGGAATCCTGCCCGGCGTCGATGATCGCCTTGCGGATCGTCCGTGCCCGCGAAAATTCGCGCATCAGCATGTCGCCGTCGCCCCAGCGGATGGCGCGCTGCAGCGCCGCCAGGTCTTCGGAAAACCGTCCCAGGCATTCGAGCACGGCGTCCTTGTTGTTAAGGAACACGTCGCGCCACATGACCGGGTCGGAGGCCGCTATACGGGTAAAATCGCGAAAGCCGCCGGCCGAGTATTTCACCACTTCGCCCTGTTCCACGGTCTCCATGTCGAACGCGGTCGAGACAATGTTGAACGCGATGAGGTGGGGCAGGTGGCTGGTAATCGCCAGCACGCGGTCATGGCGCGCCGCATCCATTGTCTCCACCTTGGCGCCAAGCGCCTGCCAGAAGCGCGTCAGCGCATCGACGGCCGCCATGTAGCCGTCTGACGTGTCATTGCCGGGCGTCAGGATATGCCAGGCCCCCTTGAACAGGCTCGCAAATCCCGCTTCCGGGCCGGATTGTTCGGTACCGGCAATCGGGTGGCCAGGGATGATGTGAACCCGTCCGTCACCGGCCGCCGCCAGCGCCACGGCCGCTTCGCCCTTGACCGAGCCGACATCGGTCAGGATGGCCCCGGCCTTCATATGCGGCACGGTGGCTGCCGCAACCGCGCTCAGAGCGCCCACAGGCACGCACAGGATGACGCAGTCCGCCTCCGCCACCGCCGCTTCCAGTGTCTCCGCCACTTCGCCGAGGCCCAGTTCGCCGGCCCGGCGCCGCACATCGTCACTGGCATCATACAGGCTGACAGATCCTGCCGCGCCATACTCGCCGGCAGCGCGCGCAATCGAGGCGCCAATCAGGCCGGCGCCGACAATAGCGATCGATGAAAAGACAGGTTCAGGCATGTGGCGGCACTCGTGTTCAGGCAATCTGCGCTGTTCTCGTGTGCAAAGGCAGGGCCGAGGTCAAGTGCGGTTGCGCGTTAATCGCAGGCCGGGGCGGCCGCAGAATGGCCGCAGCGACGGTTTGGCGCGGGTTACATCTGGCCGCGCCTTACTACATAAAGAAGCAGTTAGCGGAGAATGACATGCCGAATTCGTCCCCCATCCTTGCGGGTCTTCGCCTGCGCTGCGGCCGGTGCGGCAAGGGCAAGCTGTATTCCGGCTATCTCAAGCTGAACATGGCCTGTCCGGTCTGCGGACGCGACATGACCACAGCCGACACGGCCGATGGCCCGGCATTCTTCGTCGGTTTCGGCGTGCTGGTCCTGCTCGCGCCGTTCCTGTTCCTGCTGCCGATGAGCCCGTTGCCGGTCGTCGCCAAGGCCATCGCATTCGCTGTTCTGTGCGCGGCGCTGATCGGGCTTTGCCTCATCCTGTTGCCCATCGCCAAGGCGGTCCTGCTCAACCTCCAGCTTCACCATGATGCCGAACAGGTAACCGCCTCGGACATCAAGCACCGCTAGTTCACCGCGCTCCAGCCGCCATTGCGATGCAGGCTTCCGAGCAGTTCTTCAGGCCGCTTCACACCGTGCAGCTTGTCGGCGGCATCCGGGCGGCCGAGCGCATAGCCCTGGAGGAAATCGCATGCCAGCAATTGCAGGATCGCGGCCTGGTCCTCGGTTTCGACGCCTTCGGCGACGACCTTCATGTTCAGGCTGTGACCCAGGGCAATGATCGATTTCAGCAACTGGCGGCCGGTTGGCCCGATATCCAGCTGCTGGATGAAGGCCCGGTCGATCTTGAGCCCATCGAATTCGAATTGCTGCAAATAGCTCAGCGAGGAATAGCCCGTGCCGAAATCGTCGAGCAGGACCTTCACTCCCAGTTCGCGCAGTCGTTTCATGGTCCGCTGGGCTTCACCCGTATGTGAGATCAGGACGCCTTCGGTAATCTCGATGTGCAGCAGGTTCGGGGCAATGCCATGACGCTCAAGCGCGGCTTCAACGCTACTGGCAAAGCCATCGACCCGGAACTGGACCGGCGACACATTGACGGCGATCGGGATGGTCTTCTGGCGCTTGATTTCCAGCATGGCCTGGTCGAGCGCCCAGGCGCCCAGTTTGGAAATCAGGCCGCTTTCCTCGGCGATCGGAATGAATACGCCCGGTGAGCCTGCCTGGCCCGGCTTGCTCGGCCAGCGCATCAGGGCCTCGGCACTCATCACCTTGCCGGTGCGCGCGCATACGAGCGGCTGATAGACAAGCTGGAGCTGGTTGTTCATCAGCGCCAGGTCGAGTTCGGAATTGATCGTGCGGCGCAATTGCAGCGCCTCGTCCATTTCAGGCGAATAGACGCGGATGCTTTCCTGCTTCTCGCTCTTGGCGGCAAACATCGCCACATCGGCGCGCCGCAGGATTTCCGTCGCAGGCGAATCGTCCTGCCTGGCGGGGGCGATGCCGATACTGGCCTTGATATTGATCACATCCTCACGGATGCGGAAGGGCGCCGACATGGCCTTGTCGATCGACTGCGCCGTCTGGGTGGCGCGGTGGACCGAGTCGGGGCGCGTGATCAGGGCTGCGAATTCCCCGCCGCCGACACGGGCCAGAAGGTCCTTCTCGTGAAGGCAGCTGGTCATCCGCATGGCGACGGCCTTCAGGAGTTCGTCGCCGGTCTCGTGTCCCAGCGTGTCATTGACCACTTTGAACCCGTCCAGGTCCATCACCATCAGCGCGGGCTCGGGGCCATCCTCGCTCAGCGCGGCACTCAGCCGGTCATGCAGGGTGGCCCGATTGGGCAGCTTGGTCACCGGGTCTGTCGAGGACAGTTGGGCGAACTGTTCACGCACGGCGGCCAGCTGGGCCGTATGACGCGTGCCCTGCCACAGGATGATCGCGGCCAGCAGTGCCAGCGAGATGTTGGCGAGGAGGATTGCGGACAGCACGCTCATGCGCCTGCCTCGCCCGAAAGACCCGGAATTGAATTTGACATCGAAGCAGCCCTGACTCTGTCTTTAGGCCTGCTCTTCTAATGTCTCCCGGTGCACGAACGCTTGCGCCGGACATGGAAACATCACTGTCCGGGTTAACTTCAAATTTTCCATCATTGCGGCGTACGTCAGGTCAGCCCGTCAGGGCCTGTTCGTCACGCTCGCCGGTCCGGATGCGCACCACCGAATCCACGGTGAGGACGAATATCTTTCCGTCACCGATCGTCCCGGTATTGGCAGCGGCGGAGATGGCGTCGGAAAAGCGCTCCACATCGGCGTCGGCGCACGCGACTTCCACCCTGACTTTCGGCAGCAGGCGGACTTCGTATTCCGCGCCGCGATAGACTTCGGTCTTGCCCTGCTGGCGGCCATAGCCACGCACTTCTGAAACCGTCAGTCCGGTGGCGCCGGCTTCCGACAGCGCATCAATCACGGCGTCGAGTCGGCTGGGCTTGAAGATTGCTGTGACGAGTTTCATGGTCTGCTGGCCTTTATGTTTTGTGCACTTGCGAACGTATCTGCAGCACGGCGCGCGTCAATGCCTTTCGCGGCCATTGCTTGTCGCAGGCTTGGCCAGGCGCACACGGTCAACGACCGGGGCCACCGCGCCTCCGCCCGGTGAGGCATAGAGCCGCTTGACCGCCTCGACCAGGACCACGCCGCCGAAGCCGGGCGTGATCAGGCGTCCGATCGCGTCCCATCCCTCTGCCGCCGCCGTCACGATCCTGGCCGATACGGGCGGCATGTACAGGGCGCTCGAACTGGCGGTCACCTGGAACAGTCCGATGGACATCAGGTTCATCAACTGGGCCCGGCTCCAGGGGCGGCCCTGCCCGAATGGCGTGCGCGTGGCCCGTGACCAGAGCCCCGCCCGGTTCGAGGCGGCCAGCACAATGCGCCCTTCCGGCGCCATCACGCGCCAGATTTCGCGGAGATAGGCCCGCGGGTCGCCAGTCTCTTCCAGGCCGTGCAGGACGATCACCCGGTCGAACATGCCATCGGGAAAAGGCAGGCGCAGGTCGCCGACCGACACGGCGGCATTGCCCCGTCCGGTCGGGTCCCACTTCACCGGCCCGTGGTCGAAAGGCACGGCCGCCACGCTGCGGCCTGGCTGGTCACCAAACGCATCCAGCACGGGCAGCGCGTATCCAAGCCCCAGCAGGGAGAGATTGTTCGCGTCGCCCCAAAGGTCGATCAGCTTTGTCGACAGGATGCGCGCCGCCGCGCTCCCCAGCGGGGAGGCATAGAACCGTTCGAGCGTGACCGCATCCTGACGCATCGTCTTCCTTGTGTTAGATCAAGGGCTTGTGACCGCTTATAGCGGCAAAGGAGACCCGAAAACATGTTCCAGATACACCAGTTTCCCTGCCTGAATGATAATTACGGATTCCTGGCGCACGACACGGCCTCCGGTGAAACCGCCGCCATCGACACGCCGGATGCGGGAAAATACCTCGCCGAGGCCGCCTCCCGGGGCTGGACCATCACGCAGATATGGAACACGCACTGGCACCCCGACCATGCCGGCGGCAATCTCGCCATCAAGGACGCGACCGGTTGCACGATTACCGGCCCGGCGGGTGAAGCGGCCAAGATTCCCGGCATCGACCGCGCCGTGAAGACGGGTGACTTGGTCACCCTCGGTGCGCTGGAAGCCCATGTGATTGACGTGCCCGGGCATACGCTTGGCCATATCGCCTACCATTTGCCAGCCGAAGCCACCGCCTTTGTCGGCGATGCGGTCTTTGCGCTCGGCTGCGGGCGCGTGTTCGAAGGCAATCCGGGGATGATGTGGGACAGCCTGTCCCGGCTGAAGGCCCTGCCGCCCGCAACCGCGCTTTACTGCGCCCATGAATACACCGCATCGAATGCGAAATTCGCCGTGACGGTCGATCCGGATAATGCGGCGCTTGCTGACTATGCCCGCGAGATCCATGCCAAACGGGCCCGCAACGAATGTACCGTGCCGACACGGCTTGCCCGAGAACTCGCCACCAATCCCTTCCTGCGCGCCGACGATCCGGCCCTGCAGGCGGCGATGGGCCATCCCGGCGACCCGGTCGCCACCTTTGCGGAAATCCGCGGGCGCAAGGACCGGTTCTGATGGACGCCATCTCCGGAGACCTTGGCGCCAATGAGATCATCCGCATGCTTGGCCTGCGGCCGCATCCGGAAGGCGGCCATTATGCCGAGACGTTCCGTGCCCCCTCGCTGCCCGGCTACCGTCCCGCCTCTACCGCCATCTATTTCCTGCTGCAGGCAGATGAAGTCTCGGCCTGGCACCGGGTCGATGCCGACGAGGCCTGGTTCTGGCATGCCGGCGGCCCGCTTTCGCTGACGCTCTCGCCGCCCGGCGGCAATGGCGCGGAAGCCTTCCATCTCGGCCCGGACCTGCGCACCGGCCAGCGCCCGCAGGTCATTGTGCCGGCCCATCATTGGCAGACCTCCGAAACGCTCGGCGCCTGGACGCTCGTCAGCTGCACGGTCGCGCCGGGGTTCGAATTCAAGGGGTTCGAACTTGCTCCGCCTGACTGGCGTCCAAGGCCCTGACGGTCCCTGCCAGACAGGTTTGGCGCCGGGGTCGCCCGCAGGCCGGGCCTCCGGCAGAAACCTGTCCTACAGCGCGCATCCTGGCATATTCTGTGCCCGTTCCGCCCGCGCCCCTGCTGGCGGGACAGCGCGGGAGACGAGGCAGGGAATCGCGACCCTGAACCATCCTCACACACCAGACTGAAACGCGATTCCGGCACTCGCCTCCCGCGTCTTCATAAAAGAAAAACCGGACGGCGCAGGGCCGGTCCGGTTCTTCGGTTTGACTGCAATGCCTGCCAGCCTAGCCCGCGATGTATTGCGCGCCGTTCACGGTCATGGTTGCGCCCGTGATGAAGGCGGCTTCGTCGCTGGAGAGATAGGCGCACATGGACGCAATCTCTTCCGCCTTGCCGAGGCGTCCGACCGGAATGGTCGCGATAATGCCTTCCAGCACCTTTTCCGGCACCGCGCGCACCATTTCCGTATCGATATAGCCCGGACAGACCGTGTTCACGGTGATGCCCTTCTTGGCGCCTTCCTGGGCGAGCGCCTTGGACATGCCGATCAGGCCCGCCTTGGCGGCGGAATAGTTGGCCTGGCCGAACTGGCCCTTCTGTCCGTTGATCGACGAAATATTGATCACGCGGCCGAAATTGCGGTCACGCATGCCTTCCCAGACATGGCGCGTCACGTTGAACGCGGAGGTCAGGTCGATATTGATGACCTCCTGCCACTGCTCGAGCGTCATCTTGTGGAAGGGCGCATCGCGCGTCACGCCGGCATTGTTGATGATGATATCGACGGGGCCGAGGTCGGCTTCGATTGCGGCGATGCCCTTGCCGACCGCGTCATAGTCGGCGACGTCGAACTTGTAGGTCCTGATACCCGTTTCCTGTTCGAACGCTTTGGCGGCTTCGTCATTGCCGCCATAATTGGCAGCCACCTTGTAACCCTTGGTCTTCATCGTCTCACTGATCGCCCGCCCGATGCCGCGCGTGCCCCCTGTGACCAGAACTGTTTTTGTCATGCCTTTTTCCTCCGGCGTTAAGTTGCATCCACTCGTAGCCTTCATGGCCCTCGGACTTCAACTAGGACATTGGTCACACGCAAAATCTGTGCAAACATTGCTGCATAGCACAATAATTGCTTCTCCGATCTGGAGAATAGAGGGCAGGACATGGCCAAGCCAAACGGATCGTCACAGACGATCATCATCAAGAAGTACGCGAATCGGCGTCTCTACGACACATCGACCTCATCCTACGTGACGCTGGACCACTTGTCCGAGCTCGTCCGCGAGGGCCGGGATTTTGAAGTGCGCGATGCCAAATCCGGCGAAGACCTGACCCGTCAGGTCCTCACCCAGATCATTTTCGAGCAGGAAACAAAGGGCGAAGGCGCGCTTCCGCTGAATTTCCTGCGCAAGCTGATCGGGTTCTATGGCGGCGGCGCGCAGACCTTCCTGCCGGCCTTCCTCGACATGTCCATGAACAGTTTCGCTGACACGCAGAAGGAATGGCGCAAGGCGGCCAACCCGATGTCCGCGTTCGAAAAACAGGCCAAGCGCAACATGGCCATGTTCGAACAGGGCATGAAGATGTTCATGCCGACACTCTACAAGGCGTCCCAAACCGAGAAAACCACACCGTCAAATCCGATCCTGGAATTCCAGGCCGAGGCGCTCGCTGCCATGCAGGCACAGATGCAGGCCATCCAGGACCAGCTCGCCGACCTCGCCAAGAAGGAATAGGTCCGGACTCACTGCAAACGAAAACGGCCTGCCCCGGAAACGCGGCAGGCCGTCTTGTTTTCAGCGATTGAAGGCCGTGTCAGACGTCCCCGGCCACCCCGAAGTCGCGCCGTGCCGACACGATGGTCACCACGACACCGGCCAGCACGTCCAGCAAGGCCATCGACATCAGGATGAAGAAGGTCGAGGTCGCGAAGTTCGGCAGGAGCAGGAACTGGATCAGGCAGACGATGAACAGCATCATCGAGATGGCGTGATTGATGATGGTCGAGGTGCCCGTACTGGTCGATTTGAGGATTTCGAGGAACAGGAACACGATCGCCAGCAGCAGGATCGCGTCGCCCTTGGTCAGCATCCAGTCGACGCCGGAAATCATCGGCATGTGCATGAACGGGCCGTTCAGCAGGTTCAGGATCGGCGCGCTGGTCGCCCGCACCAGTTCACCCTGCGCATTCACGGTCTCGACCGCGCCGCCAAAGCCCAGCGCCAGCAGGTTGTAGAGTGCCACCGGAATGACCAGCAGCGGAAAGATTCCGAAAATTGCGCGCATCATGTACCCCTTTTCATTCGAGTCGTTCGAAGCGTGTTTCTCACGCTTCTCGCGTTCCATTTTGGCGACCGCAGCTCCCGCAAGTGCGATCCGTGTCTTGTTGCTCATGTCATCACCACCCGTCATCCGGCTGAGTTAAGATCAGGTTTACCGTATCCGGCACGGCGATGCGAGCGGATTTCCCGAAACGCGGGCAGCGGCCGGGCATATGGGTCGAGAATAGCTGTAATCACGGGCGATTTCGCGTCGCGACGCGAAATTGGCGCCTAGATCTCGTCCGCGCCGCCCGGCTGGCGCCGGCGGCGGATCAGCCACATCACGCCGCGCAGGTCCGACAGGGCATCGTTCAGGCGGCCGAAATTGGTATAGTTCGACGTGCCGCTGCCGCGCGGGCGATGGTTCACGTCCCGGTATTCGACATTGTAGCCCTCGGCCCGCATCAGGGCCGGGACATAGCGGTGCATATGGTCGAAATAGGGAAGGGAGATATAGGCGTCGCGATACAGCGCCTTGGTGCCGCATCCGCTGTCGTCGCAATCATCCTTCAGCAGCCGCTGGCGGATATTGTTGGCAAAACGCGATCCGAACCGTTTCCACGGCGTGTCCTTGCGGCTGGCCCGGCGGCCCATGACCATTTTCAGGTCGGCGGGCGCATCGGCGCGGGTCAGGGCGCGGTAAAGGTCCGGCAGGTCGGCCGGGTCATTCTGGCCGTCGCCGTCCAGCGTACCGATCACCGGCGCCCGCGCAGCCAGGATGCCCGACCGGATCGCACGGCTTTGCCCGGCATTCCTGCGGTGTCCCAGAACCCTCAGCATCGGGAAGCGTGACTTCAGTTCCGACAGCACGGCGCGCGTGTCATCGGTCGAGGCATCGTCGACGAAAACCATTTCAAAGGCGCGCCCGTCCAGGGCCCGCACGATCTCTTCGATCAGCATCTCGACATTGCCGGCTTCGTTGTGCACGGGCACGACAACAGAGAATTCAAGGGAATTGGCCAAATCACTGAGCCTTCAGGCTTGCGGGGAAAACGAACAACGCCTCATAACGAGGCAAACCCGCAAAAGCGAGACCTTACCTCATCTCGTTCTGATACAGGACTTTCTGTCCAAAATCACGAGACGGACCGGACGTGACCCGCTAGAAGGCAGAGCCATGACACTTCTCGACCGCCTCTCGACCGGCTGGAAAGCCTGGGTCCTCCTCTTCGTGCTCACCTTCGCTGCCGCCGCGCCCGGCGTGTTCACCCTGCCGGCGCTGGACCGCGACGAGAGCCGTTTCGCGCAGGCCTCCAAGCAGATGCTTGAATCGGGCGACTATATCCGCCTGCGCTACCAGGACGAGCTGCGCAACAAGAAGCCCGCCGGAATCCACTGGCTGCAGGCCGGCTCCACCGCGCTGTTTACCGGCGCCGAAGCCAAGCAGATCTGGACCTATCGCGTGCCAAGCTGGCTCGGCGTGGCCCTTGGCACGCTTGCCTGTTTCTGGTGCGGCATCCCGCTGATCGGGCGCCGGGCGAGTTTCCTCGGCGCCGCCCTGTTCGGCGCGACCCTGCTGCTCACCAGCGAGGGGCATATCTCGAAGACGGACGGCGTGCTCATCTTCCTGACGACGCTCAGTATCGGCGCGCTCGCCCGGCTCTACATGCAGGGTGACCAGTCGAAACGCATGGCGCTCCTGTTCTGGACCTGCATGGGCCTCGTCTTCCTCATCAAGGGCCCCGTCGGCCCCATGGTCGCCGCCTATGCGGGCGTAGGCGCCTGGGTCTGGACACGGGCGGCGGGCGGCAAGGGCGGCGACTGGTGGCGCGTGCTGCTCTGGTGGCCCGGCCCGCTGATCTTCGTGGCGCTCGTCCTGCCCTGGTTCCTCTGGATACAGGCCGCCACCAGCGGCGAGTACATCAAGGGCGCCGTCGGCAAGGACCTCAAGGACAAGTTCACCGGAGCCTCCGAAGGCCATGGCGGCTGGGCCTTCTACCACCTGACCCATCTGCCCGCCTGGTTCTTCCCGGCCACGCTCCTCCTGGTGCCCGGATGTGCCGCCGCCTGGCAGCGCCTCAAGCCCCGGGGTGACCTTGGCTGGAAATGGCTGCGCGATTCAGCGGCGATCTCGGCCATCGTGTTCGCCTTCCTCCTGGTCCTCTTGTACGTCCTGCCCTTGCTGCCGCGGCCGGACGGCACGGGCCTTGCCGCATCCACCCTGAATTCGCTCGCCTCGCTGAAGACCCTTCCGGCCTATCCGGCCCTGCTGCTCGCCGCCTTCTGGTACATATCGGGCCGCGACGACTGGAAGGCGCGCTGGCCGATCGGCATTGACGGGCTGACGGACGAGACTCGCGCCATCCGCTTTCTCGTCGCCTGGGCGGGCCTGACCTTCATCTTCTTCGAACTGATGCCGACAAGGCTCAGCCACTATATCCTGCCGGCCTATCCGGCCATGGGCCTGCTTTGCGGCTATGCGGCCGTGCAGCTGATGGAAGGCGCGCGCATGCCCGTCAGCCGCTGGATCTCGCTCACCCTGTTTGCCATCGGCGCGATTGCCCTGCTCGCCGCCTCGTTTCCAGGTGTGGCCGTGTACTTCATGGAAGAGACGGCAGGTGATTTCACCACGGCCGCCGCCAGCCAGGTGCTCGAATCCTGGACCGCCTATCGCAGCTTTCCGCTTTGGCTCTGGTGGATCGGCTTTGCCCTGTCAGGCCTCGCCATCATCGAGTTTGCCCGCCGCCATGACGGCCTCGCCATCCTGTTTGCGATTGCCGCCAGCCTCGCGATCGGCTGGCACATCCGCATCTACATGCTGCCGAGCCAGGTCTGGATGCAGCCAACCGAGACCGCCCGCGCCGCGCTGGAAGAGGTCTGCGGCGTCCCGGGCGAGGATGCCGAGTGCAACACGACTGCCCCGCAGCGCATCCTCGCCCTCGGCTATGCCGAACCGAGCTATATCCTCACCCTCGGCACCCAGAACCTGCACCCGCCGGAAACACCGCTCGACCTGCCCGCCGAGCCGTCAGCCTACCCGGTCGTCTACCTCGTCAATTTCGAGGACCGCAAGGCCGAGCCGCCCATCGTGGAAGAAGTCGCCAGCCTGCGCGCCCAGGCCGAAAGCATGGGCCTCTGCGTCACCGAGTCCGAGCCCTACTATGCGCTCAACTATTCGAACGGCGACCCGGTCAATTTCCGCGCCATCCGCTTCGATATGGGCGGGTGTCCGGGCACCGGGCCGGATCAGTGATTTACAGTCCGGCACCGTCCGCCTAGCTTCTCTCCAAAATGGAGAGACAAGATGAACATGAAATCACTGGCCCTGGCTGCCTCCGTCCTTGTGCTTAGTGCAGCGCCAGCGCTTGCAGATGAAGCGCTCCGCGCAGACATTGCCGCGGATTATGACACCCATCTCGGCGCGCTGTTCACCTATTTCCACACCAACCCGGAACTCTCCTTTCGCGAAACCGGTACGGCGAAGATTCTGGCCAGGGAAATCCGCGCCTTCGGCTTTGATGTGACAGAAGGCGTTGGCGGCACCGGCATTGTCGCGGTGATGAAGAATGGCGACGGCCCGACCGTCCTGATGCGCGCCGACATGGACGGCCTGCCGCTGAAGGAAGACAGCGGGCTCTCCTATGCCTCCACGGCCACGCAGGTCGATATTGACGGCGTGGAAAAGCCCGTCATGCATGCCTGCGGCCACGATGTGCACATCACCTCACTGGTCGGCGCGGCGAAGCAACTGGCGGCCCGCAAGGGCGAATGGTCAGGCACACTGGTCCTGGTTGGCCAGCCTGCCGAGGAGCGCATTGGCGGCGCCCATGCCATGATGGATGACGGCCTCTATACCCGCTTCCCCAAGCCGGACTATGCCATTGCCTTCCATGTCGCGGCCGATGTCCCGACCGGACGCATCCAGGTGCCGCTCGATATCGTGGCGTCCAGTTCCGACAGTGTGGACATTCTCGTTCATGGCGTTGGCACGCACGGCGCCTATCCGCACATGGGTATCGACCCGGTCCTCATTGCCTCGCAGATCGTTGTCTCGCTGCAGTCGGTCGTTTCGCGGTCGATTGCTCCGCTTGATCCCGGCGTCATCACCGTTGGCGCCTTCCATGGCGGCGCCAAACACAACATCATCGGTGACAAGGTCGAGATGCAGCTGACGGTTCGCTCCGATCATCCGGACGTGCGCACGCAATTGCTTGACGGCATCGACCGGGTCGCCCGGGGCGTTGCCATTTCCATGGGCGTTCCGGAAGACCTGATGCCGGAGGTCGTCCGCTCAGAGACCGAATCGACACCGCCCACGATCAATGATGCCGATACGGCCCGGCGCCTGCGGGATGTCTTCGTGGCCGCGCTGCCGGAAGGTACGCTGTTTGACCAGCCGCGCGACGGCATGGGCGCAGAAGACTTTGCCTATTTCGTTGCACCTGAAACCGGTGTCAAAGGCGTCTATTTCAGCGTCGGCGGCACACCGGAAGCAGATGTGGCAACAGCACCGTCCCACCATTCGCCCTTCTTCAAGATCGACCCGCAACCTTCCGTCACGCTGGGAACCGAGGCGATGGTTCTGGGCGCAATGGCCCTTATGAAGCCGGTCAGCTAGAAGCTGTAGTCCAGCCGCACGCCGTAAGTGCGCGGGTCTGACCGGAACGTGTTGTAGCCGATGAAGCCATAGCCGGAGAGGGCATAATCCTCATCGGTCAGGTTGCGCCCCCACACGGTCAGGCTGAGGCCTGTATCCGTGAACGTGAAGACCGCCTCGGCCTGCAATGTCGTGAACCCGGCCTGCATCCGCGTCTCGAGGCCTTCCGGGTCGAGATAATAGTCGCCGCGATACTTGGCATGCGCCGCAAGGCTCGCGTCCACGCCCCGTGTCATCGCGAAAGCATAGCGCCCGCCCAGCGTGGCCGACACATCCGGCGCGAAGGGCAGGGGATTGCCGTCGAATTTTGCGGCATTGCCGCCAATATCGGTCACCTGATCGATCCCGGTGTCGAGCAGGGTCAGCCCGGCATTCAGCGTCAGGCCGCTGGCCGGCTGCCATGTCACCTCCCCCTCGGCGCCATGCACGGTCGCGGCATCAAGGTTCGACAGCGAGTTGGACGTGATGCTCGAACCGTCCGGCAAGGGGAAGTTCACGAAAATCCGTGCCTGCGGCGCATCGTAATCCTGCCAGAAGGCGGCAAGGCTCCAGCTCAGCGTATCCGTCGCCCGCGCCTTGTAGCCAAGCTCGTACGCCGTCACCGATTCCGCATCGAACAGGCCTTCGCTCGCAAAATGGGTCGCATTGTTCTGGACTTCGCCATTGAAGCCGCCCGACTTGTAGCTGTCTGAAACGGACGCATAGGCCATGCCCGGACCCATGTCATAGGACAGCGCCGCATTGCCGCTGAGACGCGTTTCGTCAATCGCGTTCGATCCGAAGGCAAGGCCCAGCCCGCCGACATTATTGTAGCCCACAATGCCGTCATCGAACACATGCCGCCCGCCGCCATGCCCTTCGATACGCTCGTCGGTCACGCGCAGGCCCAGCGTGGCCGTCAGGCGCTCCGTCAGGTCGAATTCATTATGCGTGAAGGCGGCCAGCGCCGTGCGCGACTGGTTGATGTCGGTCACCAGAGACATCGCCGTTCCGGGCGATACAGGCGCCGGGCCCGCGCGGCTTCCCGCGCCGACATAGGGGCATGTGCCCAGCAATGTGTCCTGGTCCAGCACGCCGCACCAGATCGTATAGGTCTGGCTGAAATCATCGGCCGATGCGCTGAGGCCCACCAGCGTATGGCCTCCGCTCCAGTCCGTCTGCAGGCGGAACTCCTGCGAATACTGGCGGAACGCACGGTCATAGGCGAGGTTTGCGTTCAGGCCGGGATTACCGAACAGGGCGACGGCGCCGTCAAAGTCAAAACCGTACTGCTGGCCATAACCTTCAAAGGCCGTCAGCGAGGCAAACTCCCAGCGCCCCAGCGCGCGGCTATATTCGGCTGACGCGCCATAGAAGGCATTATCCGTGTCCTGCAGGCCATCGCCCGCAACGGCGATCTCGTGGTTGCCAAGGGCTAGGCTGTCATTGCGCGGCGCGGCATTGACGCCATTTTCTTCCTCGTAATGCGTACGCACCAGCAATTCCCCGCCGCCCGCATTCTCCCAGAGCAGGCCGAGGCGCAGGCCGAATTCGTCGCGCACGCCGCCCGCGTCGACCGGGCCGGCCGTATTGTCCAGCGCCGCATCGCGCGAAAGATACCGCCCGGCAAGGCGGTAGCTGAGGCCGTTACCCGGCGCGGTCCCATAGGCGCCGCCAAGGTCCACGCGGCCGAGATTGCCATAGCCGGCCCGCACATAGCGGCTCTGGCCCTCGCCCGGCCGGACCGAAATGAAATTGATCGCGCCGCCAGAGGCATTGCGGCCATACAGCGTGCCCTGCGGGCCCTTCAGCACCTCGATCCGCTCCAGGTCGTACAGCATCAGGCCGGTCTGGACGTTGGTCGCGAGATAGACGCCATCGGCATAGACGGCCGCCGCCGTCGGCGTCAGCGCCTGATGGTCCACCGCGCCGATGCCGCGGATCTGGAAGGCCACCTGCGTGCCATTGGCCACCGCCGCATCGACGCCGGTCAGCAGGTCGGTCACATCCTCTGCCCCCAGATAGGCATCCGTCAGCCGCAGCGCATCGGCCCCGATAACGCTGACCGACATGGGAATGTCAGCCAATGGCGTAGCGCTGGGCGTAGCGGTCGTCACAACCGGGTCCAGGCGCCGCGCCGGGTCGCTGGGCTCAGCGGCGGCGGGGGCAAAAATTGAGGCAAGGAGAAGCGAGGCGGGGAGGGCGTGAAACGGTTTCATCCGCCGCGCTTAGGCGACCTGAGAATCCTTTGCAACCGTTGCAAATGTTACGGTTCTCATGACGCTGCAGTCACCGTTTTGGTGACGCTGCAGTCATGTTTTCAGGGCCGCAACCCGTGGGTGACGCAGCGCTAGCGCGGCGCGCGCTTGGCCAGGATGCGCTGCAGCGTCCGGCGGTGCATGTTGAGGCGGCGGGCCGTCTCGGAGACATTGTGATTGCACAGCTCATAGACGCGCTGGATGTGTTCCCAGCGCACCCGGTCGGCCGACATCGGGTTTTCCGGTGGCGCAGGCTTCTCGTCCTTCGTGGCGGTGAGCGCGCGAATGATATCGTCCACATCGGCGGGTTTCGACAGATAGTCGACCGCGCCGGCCTTGACTGCGGCAACCGCCGTCGCGATGGCGCCATAACCGGTCAGGATCACGGCGCGGGCCTCCGGGCGGTGCTTTTGCAGCACATCGACCACGTCCAGCCCGCTGCCATCTTCAAGGCGCAGGTCCAGCACGGCAAAGGCCGGCGGGTTCAGGCGGGCAATATCCTTGCCTTCGCTGACGGTTGAAACGGCTGACACAACAAAGCCGCGCTGGGCCAGCGCGCGGGCCAGGCGCTGAACAAAGGGGCCGTCATCGTCCATGACGAGACAGGTGCGGTCCTCCACGTCCTTGAGGCTTTCGTGCACGTTTACAGACACCGGGCGGTCCATGTCCGCATTCCTTCTAGTGATTCCAGAGCAATATAGGTCTTTTGCACGCGCTAGGCCAATTTAGAAGCCTCTAGCGCTGCACGTGGCCAAAGGGCCTGCACAACGGCGCCGCGCTTGGGGGGTGTGCGGTTGCGCGTGGCGATGCGTCCGCCGGTGCGTTCGATCAGGGTTTTGGCGATGAAAAAGCCCAGCCCCATGTCGCCGCCGCCGAGTTGCGCCTCGCTGCGCTGCGAGACATAGGGCTCGCCGAGCTTGGGCATGACCTCGGCGGCAAAGCCCGGGCCGTCATCGGTGATCGTGATCAGGATCTGGTCGTCAGTCCAGGAGGCAACGGCCGTCACCCGCGTATCGGCAAAGCTTACGGCATTCTCGATGAAGGCGCCCAGCGCGTGCAGGATTTCGGGGCTGCGGTTCAGCACGGGCGCCTTGGGTTCGCCCCGCTCGCCGGGACCGGCCCGCACGACCAGTTCCACGCCCAGCCCCTTGAACGGGGCCGCCGATTCCTCGACCAGCGCATCCAGCGGCATCAGGGCGTGCACAATGTCAGTCGCCTCGCGGGCCTCGCGGATGGTCGCCAGGATGGCGCGGCACCGGTCGGCCTGTTCGGCGATCAGGTTCACGTCCTCGAAATGCGGATGGTCAGGGCCGATTTCCGACAGGAGTTCCTTGGACACGAGGTGAATGGTGGCAAGCGGTGTGCCCAGTTCGTGCGTCGTCATGGCCGACATGGCGCCCAGCGCCGACAGTTTTTGCTCACGGGCCATCACCACGCTGGCCGCATCGAGGGCCCGCACGAGGCGTGCTTCGTCCTGGCTCACCCGTACCGCTGACAGGGAGAAGAACACAACGCCGACCGCAAGCGCGGTAAACTGGCCCCACTGGAACAGCGGCGGCAGGCTGATCACTTCGCCGCCCGCCCAGGGCAGGGGCATGGTGAACAGGGACATGGCGGCGGCCGATGCGAGCGCCAGTGCGGCGATCATCGTGGCGCGCGCCTGCGACACCGACAGGGCCGCCACGGTCACAGGCGCCAGCAGCAGCAGCAGGAAGGGGTTTGACAGGCCGCCCGTCACGGTGATCAGCGCGGCCAGCTGCAATGTGTCAAAGGCCAGCTGCAGGCTCGCTTCCCACCCCCGCGTCAGGCGCTGGCTCTGGAAGGCAAAGGCCAGGAACACGTTGAGCCAGGCGGACGCGGCGATGATCGCCAGACACAGGGCCAGCGGCACTTCGAACCCCATGACAAAGGCCACGAACAGGACCGCCGCCGTCTGACCCGCCACGGCCAGCCAGCGCAGCGTGATGAAGGTACGCAGCCGCGTCCGGCCCAGCGCCGATTGCGCCGACCCCAGTCCTTCGGGCGCCAGCGTGAAAACGGCGTCGTCCAGCCCGTAACGGGAATCTCGGGTGATATCATCCATGCCCTGCTTATGCGGCAGCGTGACGCTTGCGCCAAGCGGGCTGATGGCGGCATATCGCGGCCATGACCCTCCCTTACCGCACCCTTGCTGCCGCGCTTGGCGTCCTTGCCGCCACCGCCTGCACCCCCTCCGACACCACGTCCGCACCCGCCAAGGCCCGGTCCGGCGGGGCGCAATCGGGTTGCCTCAGCCGGTCATACCCGGAGATTGGCGGGCCCATCTCGCTCGTCAACGACAAGGGCGAAGCGGTTACTGAGGACAATTTCAAGGGCCGCCCGGCCTTGATTTATTTCGGTTTTACCTATTGCCCGGATGTCTGCCCGATGACGCTGGTCAGCGTGGCGCGCGCCTACAAGATGCTGCCCGACGGCCTGGAACCGCCGCAAACACTGCTGATCTCGGTCGATCCCGAGCGCGACACGCCCGAAACCCTCGCGCAATACGTCACAACGGCTGCGTTTCCCGAGAATCTGGTTGGCCTGACCGGCACCAAGGAACAGGTCCGTGCAGCCGCCGATTCCTTCATCGCCGACTATTCGCGCATCGACGATGACAGCAGCTCAGCCGGCTACACGATGGACCATACGAGCCTGCTCTACCTGATGGACGAGGACTGGAAGCTGAAGACCTTCTTCACCCACGAGGACACGAGCGAAACCATCGCCGCGTGCCTCGCCGAGGTGCTGGAAGACTAGGCAGGGCCCCGTCCGGCGGACAGGGCCCCACAAGGACTATGCGAACAGGCTGGCCGCAAAGAAGGCAAAGAACCCGCCGATCAGGAACGCCGCAAGGCTGATCCACCAGACAATCCAGCTCATGCGCCGGGCCCGCGTGCAGGCCCGCGCGGCGGCCGGATCTATCGGGCAGGGCAAAGAGCGGGCATGCCACTGCGATGCTCCGGAGAGCGCGATCATTGTGCCCGCGATCCCGAACACGAGCGCCTTGTTCCTGCCGAGCCAGGTGATCTGCGGCACGGCTTCAATTAGTCCGGCCATGACCGCGCCAGCCCCCAGGCTCACCAGCAGGGCGGGCAGGGCGCAGCAGACCAGCGTCCCGGTCGAGGTGAACAGGGAGAGAAAGGCCGGCAGCGTGCTTGGCGACCGGATATCTTCGCTCATACGCCACCTGCGCGCTTGATTTCCACGAGCGCGTAGCCGGACTTGCGAATCAGCTCGCCGACAGTTTCGTCATCAAGCGTCTGGCCCTTCTTCATGCCGAGTACGACTTCGCCCTTGTCAAGGTCGACCTTGACGGTCTCCACGGCAGCCTGCTTGCCGAAGACTTTCCGGATCGACTGGGCGCAGAAATCGCAGACCAGGCCGTTGACTCTGGCGGTGACGGTTTCGCCTGAAGCGGCAGGCGGGGCCTCTTCTTGCGCCGCCGGGGCCGGTCGAACGGCGTCGGCATGCGCGGAATGGTCCATGGCGGAATGGTCCATCGTAGAATGGTCCATAGGGGCCGGTTCCGCCGTCTCCTGCGCTAAGGCTGGTGCAGCGAGCAGGCAGAGGGCGAGGGACGAGAGAGCAATCGTGACTGTTTTCATGGGTATATTCCTTTTGGGTTCAGAACCGGATGATCCAGTTCGCAAGCAATTCTTCTGTTTCTACGGTGTAGCCGAGCTCGACCATCTGGACGCCCTTGAAGAACCGTATCAGGGGGGTGGTCGTGACGGGCTCGGCTGCGTCCGGCTGGTTATCCACCTGCAGCATCAGCCAGGTGTGGAGATCGCCATAGTCGCCGATATACGGCGCGACACCGATGCGCCCGCTATGGCTGACACTCTGATTGCCGGGAAAGTCCGTGGCGCGCGTCTCGAAGGACGTGAACCATCGGCGGGTTTCCCAGTCAGCGGCGAAACCGGCAATTCCGGCCAGTTCCGGTCCGGCGCTGCCGAACGGATCTGCCTGTCCTGCGGCCAGTTTCAGGTAGAGATTGCCCTGGCTGGAAGGGCCGTTCCATCGCTTCAGAAGGCGATTGTACTGAATGCCGGTGAACTGGATATCGTCAGCCCAGTTCCGCTCGGTATAAAGGCCAACGGAATCGAAGGCTGTGGGTGAATAGTGGATGTGCAGTGAGGAATAATCCCCATTGTTCATCTGCATGGCTGTCCAGCCGCCCGCATAGGAAACGGGCCTGGCCTCGGCAACCGGCGCAAGGATGGCCCATGCAAGGCAGGCCGCGGCAGGCGCGGCGTATGAAATGAAGGTCAATACCTTCTCCTCTGTTTCGGATTGATCCTGGGTCTACAAGAACAGGATCAGGCCCGCGGAGGTGGCGGTTCCGGAACAGACGGGTAGGAGGTGGCCGACTCGCCAAGGGGCTTGTCGAACAGGGGCGGGTAGGGCGCAGTCAGGCCGCCGGGGTGCGGCGCGCCGGGCAGGGACGCGACAATGGCGGGGCAGCAGCAGGCGGTCATCCCGGGCATGTCCGTGCTGTCGGCTGGCACCGGGTCAGTGTCATGCATTGCGCCCATGTCGCAATCATCTTGCATGGTCATCGCGCCGTGATGGGACATTTGCATGCCGGCGGAACGGCATTCGTCCTGCGCTGCGGCCGCAACGCCTGACGCCAGCAGCCAGAGGCTCAGGCAGAGGATGAAGAGTCTGGAAACCATTCAGCTTCCTCTATCGCCGCGGACGCGTGGCGGGTCAATTCACGAAGGCTTGACCTATTCAGCCGTCCAGCCGCCATCAATGGACAATTCCGCGCCATTGATCTGGTCAGCGTCCGTCGAGCAGAGGAAGGCGGCAAAGCCGGCAATCTGCTCGACGGTCACGAATTCCTTGGTCGGCTGGGCTTTCAGGATCACGTCCTCGATCACCTGGTCGCGCGTCAATCCCCGCGCCTTGGCCGTATCGGCAATCTGTCCATCGACGAGAGGTGTGTGGACATAGCCGGGGCAGATCAGGTTGCAGCGCACGCCATGCTTTGCCCCTTCAAGGGCGGTCACCTTGGTGAGGCCTGCGAGGCCGTGCTTGGCGGTGACATAGGCAGACTTGTACGGCGAGGCGACCTTGGCATGCGCGCTGCCCATATTGATGATGCGGCCCCAGCCCTTTGCCTTCATGCCTGGCAGGGCCATGCGGGTCGTGTGGAAGGCGGCCGTCAGGTTGAGGGCGATGATGAGATCCCATTTTGCAACCGGAAATTCCTCAATCGGTGCAACATGCTGCACGCCGGCATTGTTCACCAGAATGTCCACGCCGCCAAAATCGCGCGCTGCATAGTGCATCATGCCTTCAATCGCATCCGGATGGGTGAGATCGGCCCCGGAATACCCGGCCTTGACGCCAAATTCCTTTGCCAGCCCCGCGCGCTCTGCCTCGATCGCCGCTTCCTCACCAAAGCCATTCAGGATGATATTGCACCCCTGGCGCGCAAGGCGGGTTGCAATCGCTTTCCCGATCCCGCTCGTCGAGCCGGTGACGAGTGCAGTTTTTCCGCTTGGCATGATGATGTCTCCTTGAGGCGCAGGCGCGCTCTGTTTAGGGATAGTGGCGGCCTCGGGAGGGCCATCGCGAATATGTGTTCAGGATAGGTTGGTTCAATGGACGGTGAAATCGGTGCTTTTGTTGAGGCGTTTCCGCGCTTCCTGCTCTGGACGACTTCTGCCGGAGTCATGCTGCTGGTCGCAAGCACTATCTATGTCTTGTTGACGCCCTGGAAGGAACTTGCCCTCGTCAAGGGCGGCAATGCCTCGGCGGGGCTCGCCCTGGCCGGCGCGATTGCCGGGCTGGCGATTCCGATTGCCTCGACCCTGGCCTCGAGCGTGTCGCTGCTGGATCTGCTCATCTGGGGCGTCATCGCGCTGTTGCTGCAATTGATCGTGTACCGATTGGTCGATGTCGTGCTGCGTGACATTCCCCAGCGTATCGAGCAGGATCAGGCGGGTGCCGCCATCGTGCTGATCGCAGCAAAACTCTCGTCCGCGATCATTCTGGCTGCCGGATTGTGGGATCCTGCGCTACAACGGTTTTAATTAGAGGAGGCTCCTGCGCAGATGAGGTCGTTTGATTGGGCACTGTACCTCCTGGTTTTCTGCGTCATTGTCGGGACGCTGTTTGCCAATGAACGCAATGCCGACGCGCCTGAGCCGCCCCCGACCGTTTTCGAGTCCGACGGCCCGACCCTGCCGCCGCCATCTATTCTGGACGAACAGATCCTCGTGCAGGTCGACGCGCCGAAGGATGGCATCGGCACGGCCTTTGCCATCAACAATAATGGCGACTGGATAACGGCCCGGCATGTGGTTGACGGCTGCAACAGCGTCGGCCTTCTGGTCGCTCCGGACCAGTATGTGCCGGTTGAGCGTGTCACAGTTGATCCCGACAGCGATCTTGCGCTGATTTCGACCGGCCGCAGCCCCAGTTCCGTCAAGCTCGCCCTCGGCAAACCCTTGCGGGTCGGCGACGAGGGCTACCATGTCGGCTATCCGCAGGGGCGGCCGGGCGAGGTGGCGACCAAGCTGCTGTCGCGGTCCAAACTGATCACGCGGGGGCGCCGCGATGGCGCTGAACCCATCCTGGCCTGGGCCGAAATAGGCCGCACGCAGGGCCTGACGGGCACGCTTGGCGGTATTTCGGGCGGCCCGGTCTTCGACAAGGATGGCGGCGTGCGCGGCGTGATCGTTGCCGAAAGCCCCCGGCGCGGCCGCATCTACACGGCGGCGCCATCCTCGGTCGAGGCGTTCCTGACCAGCCTTGACGTTTCGACGGTCGACGGACCGCAGGAAAGTTTCTCCGTGCATACTTACGGGCCGCAATCGGACAATGCCCGCCGCAGGCTGCAGGTGGTCAAGGTCGCCTGCCAGGTGCGGCCATGACCGATTTTGCCAGCCGCCTCACCCTTGCATCGCGCACGCTGGGACCGCTCTGCGTCGGCATCGATCCCCACCCCGGACGGGTTCCGGCCCTGTTTGGCGGCGATACGCCTGACGGTCTCGCCAGCTGGGGGGAGGCGATCATTTCGCAGGTTGCCGGACGCGCCTGCGTGATCAAGCCGCAAGTCGGGCTGTTCGAGCGGCTCGGCCCCGATGGCATGCGTGCCTTCCAGCGGGTTTGCGAGGCCGGCAAGGCGGCCGGACTGATCGTGATTGCGGATGCCAAGCGCGGCGATATCGGTTCCACCGCCGAAGGCTATGCGCAGGCCTATCTCGGCAAGGGCGCGCCCTTTGCCTGCGATGCGGTGACCGTCAATCCCTATATGGGCGTGGACACGCTGGAGCCCTTTCTGGCTGCAGCCGAAGCCAACGGCAAAGGCGTTGTCGTGCTCGCCCGCACATCCAATCCCGGCGCGGCGGACTTCCAGACGCGCGACATGGGCGGCGCGCCGCTTTATGCGCGCGTGGTTGAGGCCCTGCAGCCGGCGATTGCGCGGCTTGAGGGCGAAAGCGGCTGGTCGAGCCTCATGCTGGTCGCAGGGGCGACCGGGCCGGACGAGGCGCGCGCCCTGCGGAAGCTGGCGCCGAGCTGCCTGTTTCTCGTGCCCGGCTATGGCACGCAGGGAAGCGGCGCACAGGATGCGCTGGCCGGCTTTGTCCGTCGCGGAAACCATCTGGAAGGCGGCGTCGTCAACGCGGCGAGGTCAGTGAATTTCCCTCCGGGCGCCGCTGAGGCAAGGGACCTGGCTGAATGGCAGTCCGCTATCGCCGGCGCCATTGACAGCGCGCAGGCTGACCTGACCGCATTGAGTGGCGTTGCAGAGACCGCCAGCAGCTAACCCAGCGACATCTCTCGACAAATGCAGCTTAGGGTCTAGCATCCCGTTTCAAATCAACAGGCGGCGAAAGACCGTTCCAGACAAACCGAGGGGAGACATCAGGCCATGACTCATTGGCGATCATTCATCATGGCGGGCAGCGCACTGGCCCTGCTCGCGGGCTGCGCCCCGAAAGAAAAGGCAGAGGTGGCCGACAAGCCGGTCGAAACCGCGTTCGCGGCAGTTGATACCGACCGCATCAGGACGGCGAGCGGCGGGGCCGAATGGCTCACTTATGGCGGCACCTATGACGAGCAGCGCTATTCGACCCTGACCGGCATCAATACCGAAAACGTGGGCCGCCTCGGCGTGGCCTGGACCCATGACCTTGCAACGAACCGCGGCGTCGAGGCGACGCCCATCGTTGTCGATGGTGTCATGTATGTCACGTCGGCCTGGTCGGTTGTCTACGCGCTGGATGCCAAAACGGGCGATCCCTTGTGGACCTACGATCCCGACGTGGACCGCGCCGTTGGCGTGAAGGCCTGTTGCGATGTCGTCAACCGGGGCGTCGCGGTGCTGGATGGCAAGGTCTATGTCGGCGTCATCGATGGCCGCCTCGAAGCGCTCGACGCCAAAACCGGCACGCGCGTGTGGAGCACGGTCACCGTTGACCAGGCCAAGCCCTATACGATCACGGGCGCGCCCCGCGTTGTGAATGGCAAGGTCCTGATCGGCAATGGCGGCGCCGAACTCGGCGTGCGCGGCTACCTGACGGCCTATGATGCGCAGACCGGCAAGAAGCTCTGGCGTTTCTACACGGTGCCCAATCCCAAGAAGCAGCCCGACCTTGAAGTGTCCGACAGCGCCTTTGAAGCCATCGGCAACGTCACCTGGGGTGATGAAGGCGCATGGGTGACAGATGGCGGCGGCGGCACGGTCTGGGATTCGATCGTGTATGATACGGTGAATGACCAGATCATCTTCGGTGTCGGCAATGGTTCGCCGTGGAACCGGACCTTCCGCGACCCGTCCGGCGGCGATAACCTGTTCCTGTCATCCATCGTGGCGGTTGATGCCAGTACAGGCGCGTACAAGTGGCACTTCCAGACGACGCCCGGCGACAACTGGGACTATACCGCCACGCAGTCGATCATACTTGCGGACCTGCCGCTCGGCGAAGATGGTGCCCCGCGCCGTGTCGCCATGCAGGCGCCCAAGAACGGCTTCTTCTATGTCCTCGATGCGGCCACCGGCGAATTCCTGTCAGGCGATGCCTTTGTGCCGATGAACTGGGCGACCGGTCTCGACGAGACTGGCCGGCCGATCGAAGTAGCCGCGGCACGCTATGGCAAGGAGCCATACCAGCAGCTGCCCGGGCCACTCGGCGCGCATAACTGGCAACCGATGGCCTACAGCCCGGACACAAAGCTCGCCTATATCCCGGCGCAGGAAATCCCGCAGGCCTATGTCGAGGACCCGCGCTTTGTTTCCAAGGCAGTGGGCTGGAATACCGGCGCCGACTTCTCGGCCGGCATCCCGCCCATTGCTCCGCCTGACGTGGCCAAATTCCTCCGCTCGACCCTCAAGGGCCGGCTGATCGCCTGGGATCCGGTCAAGCAGGAGCCTCGCTGGACGGTGGAGCATGAGAATGCATGGAATGGCGGCGTCCTGACAACGGCCGGCAATCTCGTCTTCCAGGGCAAGCTGAACGGCGACTTTGTCGCCTACAATGCGGAAACCGGCGAAAAACTGTGGAGCCAGAACGTGAAGTCCGGTGCGGCTTCGGGGCCGGGCACCTATTCGATTGAGGGTGAGCAATATGTCACCATCACGACCGGCTGGGGCAGCGCATTCGCACTGACGGCCGGGTATGCCTATGACGACAAGGTGCCTTCGACCGTCGGCAAGGTCGTCACGTTCAAGGTTGGCGGCACCGGCCTGATTGCCGACGCCGAGTTCGCGCCGATTGACAGGACCGTGAAAGCCGAAGCGTTCGGTGACGAGGCGATGATCGCCCAGGGCGCCATTGCCTTCTCGCGCAACTGCATGGTGTGCCATGGCGCACTGGCGGCAAGTTCCGGCGTGCTGCCCGATCTGCGCTGGTCAGCCATCACGGGCAATGCCGAAGCCTGGAAAGGGGTTGTCCTCGACGGCAACCTGGCGGCCAACGGCATGGTGTCCTTTGCCGAATTCGTCAGCCCTGAAGAGTCGGAGGCCATTCGCGCCTATGTTCTTGCGCAGGGCCACGCCATGACAGCTGGTGACGGCGGCGAAGAATAGGCTCATCATGGCCTGCAAATGATGTGGCGCGTCCCCTTGGGGCGCGCTACACTTTTTTGATGCAGTTCCTGATCGGCATTCTTGGCATCCTTGTGGCTATCGGCATTTGGTCGTGGCGCTTGCGCATGGCGCGCGAAGGCGCGCGCGAAGCGGCCGAGCTCGCCCGGACAGCGGCCAACTTGCCGCGCCGCATGGCCTTCAAGTACAGGTCGGGGCGCAATGGTCTCGACCTGATCGACGATCCGCGCGAAGCGGCCGCCATCATGATGATGGAAGTGGCGCGGGCACGGGGCGGTCCGCTGACAGACCGGCAAAGCCACTCGATGATCGAGGAAATGATGGAGCATTTCCGCTTCACCAGGGCCGAGGCGGACGAACTGGTGGCGCATGCCGCCTGGGTGACGAACAAGGCGCCCCTGCCGCAGGAAACCATGCGCCGCCTCAGCCAGAAGATCGTTGGCGACCGCTACCTTGGCCCGAAGGAAGTGGTTGACCTGGACAGCATGCTGGTGGCCGTTTCCGAGGCGGAAGGCACACCGACGCGGGACCAGCTGTCCCTGCTGCAGATCTTTCGCGACCGCGCCGGCCTGAAGACATGAACCGGCCTTCGGTTGCGAAGTCGGGAAGCAGCCATTAGGGCAGGCGGATGACCGAGACACTTCCTGCTGCCTACCGCGCGCGCATTCGCAACGACAACTGGAACAATTATTCCGTGCTGCGCCACGGCGCGTTTGACGGCATGCTTGTGACGTCGAAGAATTCCGGCACGCACTGGCTGAAATACATGCTGGCGGTTGCGATTGCCGACACGCACGGTATCGAGCGCCCGAAATACTTTTCCGAAAATGCGGTGCGGCCCTATATCGGCTGGCCGAAGGACAAACCCGTTTTCCCGCAGATCCCCCGCCTCGCCTTCAGCCATACAATCCCTCACCGCCTTGTCGACTGGGGCTGGGCCCGGCGCCTGGCCGGCCTGCCGCCTTATGTGCTGGCCGTGCGCCATCCCATGGCGATCCTGGCGAGCCATCACGCCAAATGGGAATATGACATCCAGGTCGACTGGCTGACCTATCTGCAGGGCGACCCGGCCGGGAAGCAGTATCGCTGCGACATCTACTGGCTGGCGCGGTTCTGGAACCGCTGGGGCGATGTCCAGGCGGATGCGCCGGAGCTGATCCTCAATGTCCATTACGAGGACACGCTGAAGGATGCCCGCGCCGTGCTGAAAGCCGTGGCCGAGCACTGGTCGCTTGACCTGGCGCCGGATGCGATCGATGCGGCGCTGGCAGCGGGCACCAAGGAAGAAATGGCCAAGCATACCGATCCGGACGCCGAGCCGAACGTGCTGCAGAACCGCAAGACCTCGCTGGATGAGCTGTTCACGGGCCCGGCCATGGACCTTTACCGCAAGCAGGTGAGAGCCCTGTTCCGGCGCGATCTCGGTTACTACCTGCTCACGCCTCCGGCTTGAGATATCCGCTGGAGCGGCCTTCCGGGCCATACTTGATCCACCAGGGCTCTGCCTTGGCCTGTTCTTCAAGGACAAGGAATTTCGGGTCGTGCAGCACAGCGTCGGCATAGGCCTGAGACACGGGGCCAAGGGGCAGGTCATAGGTGCGGAAGCGGGTGACGACAGGGGTGTAGAAGGCGTCGGCGGCGCTCCATTCGCCGAACAGGAACGGCCCGTCCTGGCCAAAGCGGCCACGCAGTTCGCTCCAGAGGGCGTCGACCCTGGCGACATCGGCTGCCAGTGCGGGTGTCATCTCTGGCCGCGGGTGGCGTGCGCGGATGTCCATCGGGCAGAGACTGCGCAGCGCCTGAAAGCCGGCATGCATTTCCGAAACGGCCGCGCGGGCCACGGCGCGGGCGGCGGCCTCCAGCGGCCAGACCTGGCCGGGCCTTGCCCATTCGGCGATCCATTCGGTAATGGCGAGGCTTTCCCAGACCGTCAGGCCGTCCCAGATCAGGAGCGGCACTTTGGCGGTAGGGCTGATCTCCTTGAGCCTTGCCGACGTGTCCGGGAAGTCGAGCGGCACGATGATTTCTTCCACCGGCAGGCCGACATGGCGGGCGACGAGCAGGGGGCGGATCGACCAGCTGGAATAGTTCAGGTTTCCAAGGACGAGCTGTTTCATGCCGGTTTGCCGTCCCCGATCGACCAGCGCACTTCGTGGATTTTCACCTCACCGAACACACCTGCCTGCGTGTAGGGGTCCTGCGCGGAGAGGGCTCGTGCGGCGGCAAGGCTGTCTGCGGTGACGAGGAAGACCGACCCGATCATGGTTTCGCCATCCTCGGCCAGAAGCGGACCGGCCATGCGGATGGTGTCACCCAGGCTGACCGCCCATTCAAGATGGGCCGGGCGGGCCTTGGCGCGCAGCACGGCGCCGCCATCCGTCTTGTCCAGGCAGTGAAAGCAGAACAATGGCATGGGCGATCCTCGCGACTTGGTTGAGTGTGGGAATCGCTATGGCATATTGCTTGCGAACCGCCTAGGCCGAGACCATTCCGGCAGATATTCACTGAATGAATCATTGATCCTTCAGGAATTGGGAGTATGATTTTGGAATGAACGATATAACAGACACCCGCGAACAGATCCTGAACGCCGCCATGGAGCGGATCCATCACTATGGTTACGGCAAGACGACCATGTCCGAGATTGCCCGTGACTGCAGCATGTCTGCCGGCAATATCTATCGCTTCTTTGCCTCGAAGATCGACATTGCCGAAGCCATGGCGCGCAAGTTCAACGCCAAGGTTTTCGAGGACTATGCCGCCATTGCGCGCAAGAAAACATCAGCGTCTTCAAGGCTCCGCGAGTTTTTCGAGATGAGTCTCGAGCGGACCTACAGCGCCATTGAAGAGGATGCGAAAATCCTGGAAGTGGCCAATGTCCTCAAGCAGGAACGCCCGCTCTATTTCAATGAGCAGATGGCGCAGGAACGCGTCTACATGGTGCAGATCCTGAATGACGGCGTGCAGTCCGGCGAATTCCGCCCGCTCGACCGGCCCGAGGAAACGGCCGAATTCATGCAGTCGGCCTTGATGAAATTCCGCTTTCCGCAACTGTTCTCGGCCCTGTCCCTCCCGAAATTGCAGCGGGAGCTGGATGGCGTTCTCAACCTTCTCCTGGCGTCGCTTTCCTGCGGGGCCCGCACGCCGGACAGTTAACAAAAACTAAACGCTGAATAAAATCGAAATTGTTCATTGATTATTTTTTAGAGCCCGCTATATTGAGGTCATGGAAGACTATGGTGCCTTCCACTAGACCCGATACAGAGCCCTCAAATGACCCTCTCGAAAACTGAAGCCCGCCAATCACTGTATGCCCTGATGGCAGCCATCCCCTTCGCCGTTGCCATCTTCGCAGCCACGCTCGCCCTTGCTGAATTTGCAGTCTAGTGGCGCCTGATCAGGCCTTGGCGCCCTTGAGCCCCGTGGCATAGGCTGGATCCCGCGTCGCCGACGCTTCATCCAGCGGCCACCGGGGTCTCGCACCGGCGCCAAGGTCTCCCGCCCCGTTGACAAGGCCCGCAGCCATACGCTCGGCCCCGACAAGGGCAATCATCGCCGCATTGTCGGTGCAGTGTCGCAAGGGCGGCGCGATGAGCTTCCCCCCGCACGCTATCGCTTCCGTTTCGAGCGCCTTGCGAATGGCCTGGTTTGACGCCACGCCGCCTGCCACCACGAAACGGATGCTTTCCCCCTCACCCGGATCAAAGCCCTCAAGTGCGCGGCGCGCCTTGCCGCCCAGCACATCGCAGACGGCTGCCTGAAAACCGGCGCAGAGATCAGCGAGGCGCTGATCCGTCAGCGGCGCTTCGGCGGCGGCGCGGGCGACGGCTGTTTTGAGGCCTGCAAAACTCATGTCGAGGCCGGGCCGGTTCATCAGCGGGCGGGGGAAATTGAAAACATTCGGATCACCATTCCCTGCAAGCCGTTCCACCGCCGGGCCGCCCGGAAAGCCGAGGCCGAGCAGCTTGGCCGTCTTGTCGAAAGCTTCGCCGACAGCGTCGTCAATGGTCGAGCCGAGGCGTTTGTACCGGCCAAGGCCGCGCACCTCGAGGAACTGGCAATGGCCGCCGGAGACCAGCAGCAGGAGATAGGGAAAGGGGCAGTCGCCGCCGAGCCGGGGGCTGAGCGCATGGCCTTCAAGGTGGTTCACGGCGATGAAGGGCTTGCCCGCGGCCTGCGCAATGGCCTTGCCGGTCATCATGCCGACCAGCACGCCGCCGATCAGGCCGGGGCCGGATGTGGCGGCCACGCCGTCGAGCGCGTCATAGCCAATGCCCGCCTCGCGCATGGCGGCGGCGACCGTCCTGTCGGCAATCTCGGCATGGGCCCGCGCGGCAATCTCCGGCACGACGCCCTGATAGGGCGCATGTTCTTCCAGCTGCGTATGGATCACGTCCGACAGCAGCGTCGCGCGGCCGTTTTCAAGACGCAGCACGGCGGCGGCGGTTTCGTCGCAGGAGGATTCAATGCCGAGGATGGTGAGCGGGCGGGTCATCGGAGGGCATATAGCCCTGTCCGGCCCGTCGTAGAAGCACCGATGTCGGTGCGCATTCCGGGGCGCGAAAAAAAGTTTGTAAGAAATCTGCGGGCCGCCAGACTAAGCGCCTATGACACAGACACGGGATCAGGATGCGCACTACCGCGAAGCGGCCGAGGCCTTCGGCCCGGCGCTGCAGCGTCTGGCGCGCGCCACGGAAGCGAATGCCGAACGCCAGAGCCGACCTGTTGCAGGACATGCATGTCGCCCCCTGGCGCAGCCTGTCCCGGTTTGACGGCCGCTGCAGCCTCAGCACCTGGGTCTACAGGGTGGCGCACAATACAGCGGCGAGCCATGTGGACCGCGAGCGGCGGAGCAACACGGGCGCCGTCACGCTGGACGATGCCGGCGACCTGCCGTATGCCGAAAGCCTGTCTCACATCGTCGAGCGCAGCGACGCCCTGGACCGCCTGAATGGCTGGATCCGGGGGCTAAAAGCCGCTGACCGCCAGATCATGACGCTTTACCTGGAAGACCTGCCGGCCAGTGACATTGCGGAGATCGCCGGCCTGTCGCCCGGCGCGGTGGCGACCCGCATTCCCGCCTCAAACATCAATTATCGAAGGATTTTCAGGAGCAAACCCATGCCTGACCGCGATCCCCTGCAATCCCTGTGGAGCCAGCAACAAGAGGAGACATTTGCCATGTCCATGGCTGAAATACATGCGCGTGCAACCCGGTTCCAGTCCGGCATCCGCTCACGGAACCTGACCGATTATGCGGCGGGCCTGTTCGTCATCGGCGTTCTGGGCTGGGTGGCCTGGCAAGTACCGGAACCGGTCGTGCGGCTGGGCGCGGGGCTGATAATTGCCGGCACGGTCTATGTCATGTGGAAACTACATGTGCTGGCGAGCGCGTCCGCCCGGGCAGTGATTGACCAGGCCGTGAGCCTCGCCGATTTCCACCGCAGGGCGTTGCAGCGCCAACGCGACGCGCTGGCCACGGTCTGGCGCTGGTATCTTGCGCCCTTTGTGCCGGGCATACTGGTCTTTGTTGGCGGCACGTCGCTGGTGGCAGACATCGGATTGCCCCTGATGGCCCGCCTGACCAGTTTTGCCTTCAGCGCTGCCCTGGTGGCAGGCCTGTTCACGGCCATCGCCTGGCTCAATGCCCGCGCCCTGAAGCAGATCGACGCGCAGATTGCAGAACTGGAGCAATAGGCGCTTGCGTGGGGAGGGCCTCATCCTGAGCGACGTCGAAGGATGGGTCCGTGCGCCGATGATGTCTCGCCCGCACCCGCCCTTCGACTTCGCTCAGAGTGAGCGCTTGGGGGCTGCCTAGTCGTTATCCATCCTGAGCGCCGCCACGAACGCTTCCTGCGGGATTTCGACCTTGCCGAACTGGCGCATGCGCTGTTTGCCCTTCTTCTGTTTTTCCAGAAGCTTTTTCTTGCGGGTGGCGTCGCCGCCATAGCACTTGGCGGTGACGTCCTTGCGCATGGCCGAGATGGTTTCGCGGGCGACGACCCGGCCGCCAATGGCCGCCTGGATCGGGATCTTGAACATCTGGCGCGGGATCAGGTCTTTCAGGCGTTCGCACATCTGGCGGCCGCGGCTTTCGGCCCGGTCGCGGTGGACCAGCATCGCGAGCGCGTCGACGGGTTCCTCGTTGACGAGGATCTGCAGCTTCACAAGGTTCTCGGCGCGGTGGCCGACGATCTCATAGTCGAAGCTGGCATAGCCACGGCTGATGGATTTGAGGCGGTCGTAGAAGTCGAACACGACCTCGTTGAGCGGCAGCTCGTATTTCACCATGGCCCTGCCCCCGACATAGGAAAGCTCTTTCTGCACGCCGCGGCGGTCCTGGCAGAGTTTCAGGATGGCGCCGAGATATTCGTCGGGCGTATAGATCGTGGCATTGATCCAGGGTTCGCGGATCTCGGCGACCTTGACGACATCCGGCATGTCGGCCGGATTGTGCAGCTCGATCTCGGTGCCGTCGGTCATCGTGATCTCGTAGACCACGCTCGGCGCAGTGGCGATCAGGTCGAGGTCGAACTCGCGGCTGAGGCGTTCCTGGATGATTTCGAGGTGGAGGAGGCCGAGGAAACCGCAGCGGAAGCCCATGCCGAGCGCGGCGGAGGTTTCCATCTCCCAGGTGAAACTGGCATCGTTGAGGCGCAGCTTGCCCATGGCGGCGCGCAGGTCGTCAAAGTCACCGGCATCCATCGGGAACAGGCCGCAGAAGACGACCGGCTGGACTTCCTTGTAGCCCGGCAGGGCCTTGTCGCAGGGGCGCTTGTCCTCGGTGATCGTGTCGCCGACAGCGGTTTCGCCGACTTCCTTGATCGAGGCGACAAAATAGCCGACTTCGCCGGGGCCTAGGGCATCGGTTTCGGTGAGTTTTGGATTGAATGTGCCGATCTTGTCGATCTCGTAGACGCCGCCGGTGCGCATCATGCGGATCGATTGCTTCGGCCTGAGGACGCCGTCATGGATGCGCACGATGACGACCACGCCGAGATAGGGGTCGTAATAGGCGTCGACGAGGGCGGCCTTGAGGGGTTTGGAGGCGTCGCCGTCGCGCGGGGGCGGCAGGCGCTTGACGATGGCTTCGAGCACGTCGGGAATGCCGAAACCGGTCTTGGCCGAGGTTTCCACCGCATCGGAGGCATCGAGGCCGATGACATCCTCGATCTGGTCCTTGACGCGCTGGACGTCAGCAGCGGGCAGGTCGACCTTGTTGAGGACGGGGACAATCTCGTGGTTCTGGTCGATGGCCTGGTAGACGTTGGCCAGTGTCTGGGCCTCGACACCCTGTGAGGCATCGACGATCAGCAGCGAGCCTTCACAGGCGGCGAGGCAGCGGCTGACTTCATAGGCAAAGTCGACATGGCCGGGCGTGTCCATGAGGTTCAGCTCATAGGTCTCGCCATCCTGCGCCGTATAGGACAGGCGCACCGTCTGTGCCTTGATGGTGATGCCGCGTTCTTTCTCGATATCCATCGTGTCGAGCACCTGGGCGCTCATTTCACGGTCGGTCAGGCCGCCGCAGGCCTGGATCAGGCGGTCGGCAAGCGTCGACTTGCCATGGTCGATATGGGCAATGATCGAGAAATTACGGATTTTGTCGCGTGGGGTCATGGGGCGCATATAGCGGCGCTTGGCACGCACGGGAAGTGGGCTTGGGCGGCATGCCGGAACAGCCGCCGCCACACGCATCGCAGCCGTTACTGGCATTTCGCCTTGAAGCTGCCACATGGTTCACGCAAACAGATGACGGGCGAAGGTGTTAATGGGGGCGAATCGTGGGATTTATGTCCAATGAGCACTGATACGACGGGCCGGTCATCGTCCAACCTACAAGTCCTGTCCGGCCAGCCGGAGCTGAGGCCTACCCAGATTCACGACGATAACGAGAAGATGCCGGCATTGCCGGGCGAACCGGCGCAGGTTCTCGAGCGCCAGTTCGCGCGCCGCATGGAAGCGGTTGAAACCCGCTGGAGCCCGCGGCAGGACAGTTTGCGAGCCCAGCTTGAGCACACGAATGAGATCTGGGACGACATCCAGGCCTCCGAACAGCGCCAGCCGCGCTATTCGTCCGCATGGTTCTACTGGCCCTTCATGTTCGCGCTGGCCGTTGCGGAAGTGCCGATCAACCGGTTCAGTTTCGAATTGTTCTTCCAGGAAAGCCCGGCGGTGGCCCTGCTCGTCTCGTTCCTCGTCGGCGGCCTTCTGGTCACGCTGGCCCACCGGATGGGCATGCTGATGTGCCGGTTCGGCTATAATGCGAAGCGCAAGAACTGGTGGGGCGAGGCGGCGCAGATCGCGCTCGTCGTGGCGCTGGTCATCGGGCTGGCCTATGGCGTATCCATTCTGAGGCAGGGCTATCTCGCCTTCATCACCCAGCCCGACATGGGCTTCGGACAGGCGCTGGAGAGCCAGCAATTTGGCGGCGCCGCGATCGTCGCACTCAAGGCCGGGCTCGGACTGGATGGCTGGATATTCATGCTGATCAACCTGGCCGTCGTCGCCGTTGGGGTATCGGCCGCCTATTTCTGTCACGACCAGCATCCCGATTTCGAAAAGGTCGACCGCCAGAAGCGCAAGCTTGAAAAGCAGGCGGCCCAGATGCGCGCCAAGCGCGCCGATGAAGAGGCGCTCGAAAAACGCCGCTTTGCCAACCAGATGCGCAGGCTTGGCGCCTGAATGAAGCGGGTCCTGCTGGCCGCCGCGCTTGTCCTGACGGGCTGTTCCGGTTCATCGGGCAGCGAGCCGGGCGCACAGACGGCCGGCTATTGCGCATTCGGCCAGACCTCATCGCTGTTCCTGATCGACCAGACAACGCCCTATGACGACACCGACCGGGCCGTCATTACAGAGAGTATCGGCACGGTGGTCGACCGGCTCGGGCCCGGCGACCGGATCGTGCTCGCCACGATTGGCGAACACTATACCCAGTCGAGCCGCCTGATTAATGCCTGCAAGCCCGGATGCCCGGAAGGGCAGGGCGCGCTCGATTCCATGGTCGGCGGCTGCAGCAGCATGAAGGCCCTCGCCGACGAACGCCAGTTCATGGCCAGCCTGGCGCAGACGCTGGCGCCGGCCGTGCAGGGCTCGTCCTCGGGCGACTATTCGGCGATCATGTCGACCATTGCGCAGTGGACGCAGGCCCCTCCCGGCGGCCAGTCGTTCAATCATGTCTATATCTTCTCCGACATGCTGGAAAACAGCCAGGCGGTGCCGTGGAGCGAATTCCGGTCGATGGCGCCTGATGCCGCCATGGCGCTGGCCGAGCAGTACCGGTATCTGCCCGCCGTGCAGGGCGCCGACGTGCGCATCGTGGGCTTCGGGCGCTCTCACAATCCGGGCCGCCCGCCGCTCGATCCGGAACTCGATGCCCGCCTGCGCGAATTCTGGGCGGCGTATTTCCGCGCTGGCGGTGCTTCGGTGACATTCGAAGGCGCGATCCGGAACTGAAATAATGACACACCTGATGGAGACTACAGCATGCTGCGCCCCCTTGTATCCCTCGCGCTCGCGGCAACGCTGATGGCCGCCTGCGTACCCTCGCCCCACGGCGCCGCACCGTCACTGCCCGCAGGCATGCTTTATGCGGGCGCTGAACAGAATGGCGGAGAGGCCGTGATGCGGGCCGGGCAGGTGATCCGTGTCGAACTGGAAAGCATCCCGACGGCCGGTTATGTCTGGCAGATCGACCAGTTGCCGGATTTCCTGGAACTGGCCGGAGAAGCCACCCGCCCGACGGATCCGGACTTCCAGAACCAGCAAGGCGTGACCGGCGGCAACCATTTCATGGCCTTCGACCTGAAAGCCACCGGGCCGGGCACCGGTACGCTTCGCCTCATCGAGGGCAGGCCGTGGGAGCTTGAAGCAGCGGACAGTACCGGGCCGGATGCCGTCTGGACCCTCACTGTCACCGTGCAGCCTGCAGGCTAGGCCCCTCAGCCCCTAGTCGTCGGCACGTCGATATGCACCGGTGCGCCGGGGCCAAGGTCGATGCCGAGGAAGATCCAGGCCATCATCAGGGCGACGCCGGTGATCAGCATCCACATTGAATAGGGGATCATCATCGCCGTCAGGCTGCCGAGGCCGAAATCCTTCTGCCAGCGCTGCGCGAAGACCAGGATCAGCGGGAAATACACCATCAGCGGCGTGATGATATTGGTCGCCCCGTCCCCCACGCGATAGGCCGCCGTGGCGCCTTCCGGGCTGATCCCCAGCAGCATCAGCATCGGCACCAGAACAGGCGCCAGCAGCGCCCATTTCGCACTCGCCGAGCCGACAAACAGGTTCAGCGCCGCCGAGAAGAGCACGATCAGGCCCAGCACGACCGGCAGCGGCAGTCCGCTGTTCTGGATCGCATCGGCGCCGTGCACGGCCGATATCAGGCCGAGGTTCGACCAGCCGAACATGGCCACGAAATGCGCCGCGGCGAAGGCCAGCACGAGGTAATAGCCCATGTCCTTCATCGCCTCGGCCATCATGGCGACGAGGTCGCGGTGGTTGTTGATCGTGTTCGCCGCCGCGCCATAGGCCCAGCCTGCGGCCAGGAAGAGGACGAGGAATCCTGCCACCAGCGAGCGGAAGAAGGGCCCGGCCTTCTGGTACCAGGGGTCGCCCTCCGTGCCCGGGCCGTCGGCCAGCAGCGGCGTGCCCGGCCCCAGCGTCATGAACGCCCACAGCGCACACACGCCGAGCAGCGCAAGCCCCGCATAGCGCAGGCCCTTCTTCTGCTCCGGTGTCAGCGGCTTGTCCTCGTCGCCCACCGCCACCGCAGCCCCCGGCGCAGGCGTCCATGTGCCAAGCCGCGGTTCGATGATGCGGTCGGTCACATACCAGATCACCGGCAGGTAGATGACCAGGAGCGCGATGATGAAATACGTGTTGCCCGCAATGTTCATGGTCCAGCCGGCATCAATGCCGCTCGCGCCATAGGCCGCCTCGGTAATGCCGAACAGCAGCGCATCAAGCTGGCCCGGCGAGATGTTCGCCGAAAATCCGCCCGAAACGCCCGCAAAGGCGGCGGCGATCCCGGCCAGCGGATGGCGCCCGGCCGCAGCGAACAGGATGCCCGCCAGCGGGATCATCACCACATAGCCTGCATCGGCGGCATGGTTTGACAGCATGGCCACCAGCGCCACCATCGGTGTCAGCAGGAATTTCGGCGCCCCGCGTACCGCCGCCCGGATCGCGCTGGAAAACAGGCCGGAGCGTTCGGCCACGCCTGCGCCGAGCATCACCACCAGCACATAGCCGAGCGGATGGAAGTGCGTGAACGTCGCCGGCATGTCCACCCACAGGCGCTGGATATTCTCGGGCGAGAACAGGCTGGCGGATTCGATCACCAGCGCCGTGCCCTGTTCGGTCAGCTGCGTCGGGTGCAGCGCCGCCACGCCTGCCCAGGCGCATATCTGCGAAACCGCCATCAGGCCGAGGATCAGGTAGAAGAACAGGAAAACCGGGTCCGGCAGGCGGTTGCCCGTCTTCTCGATCCAGCCCAGAAATCCCTTGTTCGTGCCCGCTTCGGCCATGCCAGCCCCCTGATGCTGCTATTGGATCAGCCGACTTTATTGCCGAATGCCGTTGTGGCAATGGCAGGGGCGGCATCCGGCGCGGCTGCAGGCTGGTTCCGCCCCGGCAAATGCAGTACCAGAGGGGCAGATTGCACATACGGTTCCCGCCCATGCCCGACACACAGCACAGCCCCGCCCGCACCGGCATCACGGATGAAGGCTATCTCACCGATTGCTGGTATCTCGCCGCGCCATCGTCCGAGCTGAAGCCGGGCAAGCAGCAGCGCGTCACGATGCTGGGAGAGCCGGTCGTGGTGGGGCGCACACCGGCGGGCGAGGCCTTCGCCCTGCGCGATATCTGCCCGCACCGGCTGGTGCCGCTATCGGCGGGCAAGCAGCTGCAGACCGATGGCGAGTGGACACTGCAATGCCCCTATCATGGCTGGCGCTTCGGCACGGATGGCGGCTGCAGGCTGATGCCGAGTCTGACGGCAGATTCCAGCTATGATGCGTCAAAGGTGAAGGTGCGCCGCTATCCGGTGCATGAGGCCAATGGCGCGGTCTATGTCTATATAGCGCACAATGCGCGCGTGGAGGCGGCGCCCGCCGTGCCGCCGCCGGATTTCGGGCCGCTGCCGGACAAGCCCGGTTTCGTCATCCATGACGTGTTCAACGCGCACATGGACGATGCCGTCGTCGGCCTGATGGACCCGGCGCATGTGCCCTTCGTGCATAACCAGTGGTGGTGGCGCCCGCCCTCGGTGGGGCTGAAGCTGAAAGAGAAGCAGTTCGTGCCGGCGACACGCGGCTGGGCGATCGAGCGCCACCAGCCCTCGTCGAACTCATTGCTCTACCGCTGGGTGTTCGGCGGCAAGGTGGAAACCGAGATCGTGTTCCAGCTGCCGGGCTTTCGCTGGGAGATCGTGTCGAACGAGACGGCCCGCCTGCTGACGCTGACCTGCCTTACGCCGGAAGGGCCGAAGCGCACGCGCATCACGCAGTTTACCTGGTGGACCGGCGCGCCGCTTCTGAACCTGGCGGTGCCCATCGCGAAACCGGCGGGCCGCAAGTTCCTGCGCCAGGATGGCGACATGGTGGACCTGCAAAATCAGGGCATGGCGCACCAGAAGGCCATGCTGTGGATCGACGATATCGACGTGCAGGCCAAATGGTACCAGCGCCTGAAGCGCGAATGGACCGAGGCGCGCACCGAAGGGCGGGCGTTCGCAAATCCAATCGAGCCGCGCGTCCTGAAGTGGATGAGCTGAGCAGGGTTCCGGAACACTTCCGGTCCGGGAGGCGTTACCATAGCGCCTGCATCCCTGACGGGAGCGGGTTCCCGCAACCCCGCGATCCTTCCGCCAGTCCCGCCAAGAGGAATACATGTTGAAATCCCTGATGATGCTGCCGGTTGCCGCCAGCGCCCTGCTGCTCGCCGCCTGTTCCGACCAGACCGCAACCACCCCTGAGGCACCCATGGTGGTGGTGCCCGAAACGGCCGAGCCTGTCCCAAGCGAGACGGCCGCCACGCCGACCGAACCTGCCGCCCTGCCGTCGCTGGTCGATGTGCTTGGCTCAAGCCCGGATTTCTCCACGCTGGTCTCGGCCATCGGCGCAGCGGACATGAGCGAAACGCTGTCGGGCACCGGCCCCTACACGTTGTTTGCGCCGACGAACGCGGCCTTCGCTGCGATGGATTCCGTCCTGCTGGAAGACCTGCTGAAGCCGGAGGGCAAGGACAAGCTGGTCACGGTGCTGAGCTATCATGTGCTTCCGGGCAGGATCAGCACGGCTGAACTCGCCGGCAAGTCCGAGGCCAAGGCGTCGCTCAACAACAAGGACATGCTGGTTGACGGCACCGGCGCCAATATCATGGTCAATACCGCCACCGTGGAGATTGGCGACATCGAAGCGGCCAATGGCATGATCCATGTGATCGACCAGGTCCTGGTGCCGCGCTTCGAGGAATAGGCTTTCCAGCCACGCCCTTTGTGGCCGCGCCTTCCCGGAGGCGCGGCCGTTTTTGCATTCACAAAGGAACAAATGGGGAAAATGCAAGCTGTCATTAACCTCGCTCCCTGATAGGGTAGGGGCCATGACAGCGACGATTCGTATTCTCGGCATCGACCCGGGCCTGCGCCATACCGGCTGGGGCGTTGTGGAGCAGACTGGCGCGCGCCTTACGCATGTGGCGCATGGCGTGATCTCCGTGGATCCTGACATGGAGATGGCTGCGCGGCTCGCCGGCATCTTCACGGCGGTTGCCGAAATTACCCGGGAGCATGGCCCGCATGCGGCGGGCATTGAGGAAACACTGGTCAACGCCAATCCGCGTTCGGCGCTGAAACTGGGCCAGGCGCGCGGCGCGGCCATGGCGGCCCTGGCGCTGGGCGGCCTGTCGGTCGCCGAATTTGCCCCGCGCAAGATCAAGCTGGCGGTGGTCGGCACGGGCACGGCGGACAAGACGCAGGTCATGTTCATGGTGAAGCGCCTCTTGCCGCGCGCCGGGGACATGAAGGCGGACGCCGCCGACGCGCTCGCCTGCGCCATCTGCGCGGCGCACCACCTGCCGCTGGAGATGAAACGGGGCGCGGCATGATTATCGGGCGCCTCACCGGGACGATTGCGGCCATGGGCCTTGATCATGTGCTGATCGACGTGAACGGCGTCGGCTATGTTTGCCAGGCGGGCACGCGGCTGCTTAGCCGCGTGCATGCGGGCGAGCAGGCCGTGCTGCATGTCGAGACCAAGGTGACCGAGGCGGCGATCACGCTCTATGCCTTTGGCACGGATGAGGAACGGGCCTGGTTCGTGCGCCTGCAGGATGTGCATGGCGTGGCGGGCAAGGCGGCGATGGCGATACTGGATGCGCTGACGCCGGCCGAGATCATGGATGCGATTGCGCTTGGCGATGCGCGGGTGCTGGAGCGGGCCAAGGGTGTCGGCAAGAAACTGGCGGAGCGGATCGTGCTGGATCTGTCCGGCAAGGCGCCGCCGATGGGCCGGTTCGGCCGCTTCGATGCGGCGAGCGCAGCGGGCATGGCAAGTGCGCCTGCCGCCGCCACGACGGGCCCGCGTTCGGAGGCGATCTCGGCACTCGTAAACCTTGGCTATACGCAGGGTGACGCGGCAAGGGCGGTGGCGGCTGCGGCGTCCACAGTGCCTGACACGGATGTCGGCCCGCTGGTCAAGGCGGCGCTGAAGGAGTTGGCGCGATGAGCCGCGAAGGGGAATTGTCCGATCCTAATGCGCAGGGCGGCGATGCGCTGGACCGGGCGCTGCGGCCGCAGACGTTTGATGACTATGTCGGCCAGCGCAAGGCGAAGTCGAACCTGAAAGTCTATGTCGAGGCGGCGCGCGGGCGCAGCGAGGCGCTGGACCATGTGCTGCTGTTCGGGCCACCGGGGCTGGGCAAGACAACGCTGGCGCAGATACTGGCGCGGGAAATGGGCGTCGGCTTCCGGGCCACATCCGGGCCGGTGATCGCCAAGGCGGGCGACCTCGCCGCGATCCTGACCAATCTTGAGCCGAACGATGTTTTGTTCATTGACGAGATCCACCGCCTGCCGGCCATTGTGGAGGAGATCCTCTACCCGGCGATGGAGGATTACGCCCTCGATATCGTGATCGGGGAGGGGCCCTCGGCGCGCTCTGTCCGGCTGGACCTGTCGCCCTTCACGCTGGTCGGCGCGACGACGCGGGCGGGCCTCTTGGCGACGCCGCTGCGCGACCGGTTCGGCATTCCGCTCAGGCTGGAATTCTATGAGCCGGAAGAACTGGCGCGCATTGTCATGGCGGCGGCGCGCAAGC
>NZ_LADU01000056.1 GCF_000961795.1 Hyphomonas sp. BRH_c22 | reverse complement strand
ATGGTCAACAATGACGACTGGCTTTCGAAGATCGGATATGTTGAATTCCTGCGCGACTACGGCGTTCACTTCACGATCAACACAATGATCAAACAGGAAACGGTCGACCGGCGCCTGCGCAACGAGCAGCCGTACACTTTCCTCGAATTCAACTACATGCTCCTCCAGGCCTACGATTTTCTGGAACTCTACAGGCGATACGGAGTGAGGCTGCAGCTTGGCGGCTCCGACCAGTGGGGCAATATCATCAATGGCGTCGAACTTACGCGGCGCGTCGCGGGAGGCGAAGCCTATGGCCTGACGTCACCGCTGATCACAACGGCTTCGGGCGGCAAGATGGGCAAGACCGCCGATGGCGCTGTATGGCTCAACGCCGACAAGAAGAGCCCTTACGAGTACTGGCAATTCTGGCGCAACACGGAAGACGCCGATGTTGGTCGTTTCCTGCGTTTGTTCACTGATCTCGACCTGGAGACGATCACAGCGCTGGATCAGCTTGAAGGGGCCAGCATCAATGAGGCGAAAGTGGCGCTGGCTAACGCTGCGACCACCCTCTTGCATGGCGCCGAAGCCGCTGCAGAGGCTGCCAACGCGGCGGCGGCCGTCTTTGGCGAAGGCGCATTGTCTGACGCATTGCCTACGGTGGAAGTCTCTCAAGCGGAACTCAGCGGCGGCATGTTGATTGCTGCAGCTTTCTCGGTTGCAGGACTTGCCGAGTCTAACGGCGAAGCTCGCCGCCTGATCAAGCAAGGTGCCGCGAAGGTGAATGACGTGACGGTCAGCGACCAGAATGGCGTGCTCGGCACGGCAGATCTGATTGATGGCGCCATCAAATTGTCGGCCGGAAAGAAACGGCACGCGTTGCTCAAGGTCGCGGGCTAGGCAGAGCGCACTATTCGAAGGATTCTTCGGGAATAGGCGGCAGCTCCGAGGGGATCGATTCGTGCGGTAAGCGTGGTTTGGCTTCGGGAATCTTGGTGTCGGACGGATTCTCGAATATGCGCCGGATGACGCCCGGCGCGAGTGCTGACAGTGGATTGACTGACACATTGGCTTTCTCAAGCGTTCCATTGACCGCGTAGGTGAGTGAAAATACGCCTTCGCCATCCCGGCCAACCACCAAGTCGCCGATGATCGGAATCCCGCCAAGCGCCGAGTTCATGCCAAAACTGGGAACCAAGACACCGTTGAACTCGATCGTCCCATCGTCCGCCTGGAGAAAACCACTCGTCGTCAACCCAAGCGCCGGCCCCTGCGCCTTGGCACCCGTCACGACATAGCGGCCATTCGCAAATTTCAAAGGCACATCGATGCGGGAGAAGAGAACGCCTTCTCCTCCCAATGTATCTGCCAGTCCCCTGAGGGAAGCCAGTGAAAGAATTTGGGTGAGAAATGGAGCATTCCGCATTCGCACGTCCGTTAGAACGATATCAAAGTCCGCCGGTGAACCATCCTTGGTGAATTTTCCGGTCAGATCGAGATTGCCCCCTTCCAGAAAGTCAGCGCCAATCCAGGCCTGTGCCATAAATCCTGCGTTTCCACTCGTGATGTTCACCGTCGCCCCGTCCGGTACGGTCGCGTCGTATGTCGCAGAAAATGGAGAACCGTCATCGGCCTTGCCGGTGGCAGTAAAAATGGAGAGCCCCGTGGATCCTGTCTTGGCCATCAGCTTCGCCTCGCGCATGTCCAGCCCAGGCCGAAGCGTCAGAGCGTCAAGGTTGGCGCTAATGTTAAGAGGTGTCGTGTTGCCAGCATCCGCGCTTCCTGACGCCCCCAGACCTGACATGACGCCGGATAAATCCAGATAGGTTCCCTCAAGTTGGACAATTAAGCCTCCACCCTGGGCCCTAGCAATATCCCCCCCAAAATCGGCCTTGTTCTTGAGGTATGCCCGTCTCACAATCGCTGAAACAAGCTTTGAATCCTCGCTGAGCATGTATTCACCATCAAGGCGCGCATTCTCAGACGTGAACAGGACCGTCGATCTCGACAGGCTGCCGACTTTCTCAAACTGAATGGAGGCCTTGGCTGGAACGCCTTTCGGCTTCACCCACCCAATCTCGGAAATATCCAGACGGGCCTCGCCGAGGTCAAGCGACGTGTCGGCGGAAATTAGGTCATCTCCGGCAACCCGCGCCTGAAGTTCTATCGGGATTTCTCCCGACAAATAGGCGCGCCCCAACACCCCGAAACGATTGAGCAGATCCGGTGTGACAACCGCCGTTGCTGACAGATTTGATGGTTGGTCCCCATCACTGAACGCATCGCGCCATGTGAACTGGACGGGCGACGGCCCAAGGTCACCAAACCCGCTGACCGTGACACCCGCCTGATTGGCGTCAATCTTGAAGCTTCCCTTTGTGAGATCAAACCCCAACGCTGCCTGCTTTAACCCACCCTGGGTCACCGTCCCCAACGCGGAGAAACGAACGTCTTCGTAGGGCACATTATCAAGCGCCGGACGGAACATTTCGAATGTCATCTCCGCATCGCCCGTGAGCCTGTCCGGCTCAAACTCGATCTTGAATCGAGATTCAACGAGTGTCTTCATGATGTTTTTCGCAGGACCGCGTCCCTTCGCGAAGACCCTGAACGGAACACCTCGCGGATTGAAGGCCGGGAAATCGACGAGACCTTCATCCAGGGTCCACCCACCGTATTCTCCGCTGTCGAGGACAACCTTGAACCCATTTCCGGTAAGGCGCCCCTTGCCGGTTGCATTTTCGACGGCCGGCAAGTCGTCGAGAAACCGAACGGACGCGTCGCGAACCTGAAAGTCCAGCGTCAGATTCTCATCCTTTAAATAGCCCTCGGCAAAGCTGTCGCGCAGCAGGTCCATATGCCCCTCTACCGACGACGCAACACCGGACGTGATCCGATTGGCCGCATACCGCCGGGCACCCGCTCCGAGACCGACTGGCCAGAAAGCCAATACCGTTTCCCGGCGAATATCACCCTGAGACGCGATGTCGAAACTGCCAATCACCGGTGGCTCGCCCTCCTGTCTGTCAGGTGTGAGTTCGATCGAGCCGGAAGCCGTGAGTCGGTCGCCGCCAGTCGTAAAATCGACCACAGCGTCCCGAAGCGCAAAACGCGACAGATCCACTTCGCCTTCGATATAAATTTTCTCGAGCGGGATGGCGCTTTCAAAGGCCGGCGCAAAATCCAGCTGCATGTCAGGACTGGTCAGATTAAATTTGCGAAAACCCTGCCCCTTCATTGCATCCTGTATGTTCAGCAACGCGCGGCCCTTAAGCGGACCTGCGCGGTTACTGCTGGCTTCCAAGGTTAGGCCATCCGTTCCGGAGTTGTATGCCGCCTTCAAGCCAAAATCCTGAACGTCGAACTCATTACCGCCCAAAGGCAACCGGCCTTCTCCCGCAGCGATATCTACCAGTATCTGCTCGACACCGACGCCTCTTGAGACATCGAACGACACGGCAACGTTTGCCGGTAGTCCATCAAACCGGTCACGGCTCATACCGAGCCGGACCGCCAGATCTCCCAGAGGCCACTTCGCCACGGCAAATTCTGCCTTCAGATGATTGCCAAGGTTTGATGTTGCGAGCGTTGCTGCCAACCCGGCTGGTAAACCTTCGCCAACGCCACTGCCCGAGATCGACAAGACGATCCCGCCTGCTTCCCGGGCAAGACGCCCTTTCGCCGCTCGTAACGTGAGCAGGTTCTTTTGGTCTGCGTCCCGAACATGCACTTCGAATTGATCGAACGAGACCCGCTCCAGGTCGACGACCGTTTCGGCCTGTTCCAGCGCGACAAGTAATTGAGGCAACACGTCATTGGCGCGCTCCAGCCATTCTGCTGGAGTGGTCGGCAACGTGCCCGACGGAATCTCGGGCAATGGATCACCTGCCATCTTCCATTTTGTTTCGGTGACGCTGTCGACATTTATCCAGCCATCATCGAGATGCATCGCGATGATTTCGACTTTGCCGAATACGAGTGAAGAACCCGCAAGCGTTATATCAGCTGTCTCTGCTTCAGCGCTCAGGCTCCCGGCATCATCAAATAATTGCACATTTTTTGCGTTTATCAGAACTCGGCGGTCGTCTTGCGACCATTCAAGGAATACTTCACCGATCTTGACAGATCGTCCGCTTCGGGCGTCGGTTAGTGCGCGCTCGACATCGTCCCTGAAAACACCCAGTTCTAGCGGGCCGCTCGCCAGCCGAAACGCCAGCAAACCGGCCGCGACCAGAACAAGCAGAATTAAACCGCCAAGTATTTCCAGAATTAACATCGAGGCGGTCTGGCGAACCAAGAGCACGCTCCTTAAAACTTCATGCGTCACGTTCAGAACAGCGAAGCTGCACGTCTTGGATATAAACGCAGACCTTTTCAGGCACCATAGGAGGAATACATGAGCCAACCACTGGAAACTGGAGTGAAAGCGCCTGATTTCTCTATTGAAACCACTGAAGGTCAGAAGAAACTCGCCTCATACAAAGGCAAGCATCTGGTTTTGTATTTCTATCCGAAGGACGACACGCCTGGTTGCACGAACGAAGCCAAGGATTTTTCGAGCCTCTCAATCCAGTTCGAAGCGGCAGGAACAAAAATTCTTGGCATCTCCCGCGATACCCTCGCTAAACATCAAAAATTCATCGCAAAGCACGAACTGAAAATTGAATTGGGATCCGATGAAGACGGCGTCCTATGCGAAGCCTATGGCGTCTGGGTTGAAAAAAACATGTATGGCCGAACCTATATGGGTATTGCCCGCTCGACCTTTCTCATCGACCCGAAAGGTCGAATTAGCCGAATCTGGCCGAATGTTCGCGTGAAGGGTCACGCTCAAGACGTGCTCGATTCGTTAAATAGCTGACAGGTGGCTAAAAATTACACGCTGGCCATCCAAAATTCCAAGCTTTAACAGGGGATTTACCCAATTAGGCGAAAATTTGCATGAATTGTGTTCCCTAGGGCTTTCACCGCCGTTCGAAATGGGTATTTATGTGATCCACGGGTTTGGGAAACGTGCTGTAGTGTTTATTGCAGCATGGGGTGTGATTTCCAGTCGACAGGTGGCGTGAATGGCGAAGTGGAGTGCGAACGTTAAAGCGGCGTTTGATCGAGCGTTCCCGGAACGCCAGATTTATCACCGCAGCGGCGGCACGGTCCGGTACATTTCGGTCTCCCCCTGGCAGCAGGCCATTATCGCTGCAGGCGCTGCTGCGCTTGCCGGCTGGACCCTTTTTGTTACGGGCAGTTATGTCCTCGGCGGGCCTTCCAGCACCATCGCCGGCAATCCAGATGACCGCGAACTCGCCAAGTACGAACGCTGGGTCCAGGAATTACGTGCGAAAGATGCCCTGTCCCGCTCGCTTCTCGAAGAACGCACAGACGCTTTCCAGAAGGAAACGGCGGAATGGGAAGATCGACAGAAGGCGCTTGAAGACCTGTTCGACAAGCTGAAGGGCGATGAGAACCTGGAGGTTTCAGCGCTGAAGGGTGACGGCACGGGCCTTTTGGTGAAAGCGTCGATTGAAGAGGCGGACAATCGTCAATCTCGCAACGTCTCTCACGTCACTGCATCGTTCGATACAAGTGGCTCGCGGGTCAGCCTGAAAAACCTGAAATACGATCAGGAACGCATTCTCAATGAAGCTGAAGACATGGCGATAGACCGTGCAGAGCGCGCGCGCGGTGTGCTTCAGCTCACATCTGTCGGCAGCGACCGCATCATGTCGGGCGCCGAAATGGGCGGGCCGCTCGTTTCGATTGCGACCATGACGTCAGGTGCAGACAAACTGTCGAACGCAGACACAACCTTTTACAATCGCCTCACTCAGACGCGAGCTCGCGTCGAAGAAATGCGCTACTATGAGCAGATCGTTGCAAGTCTGCCGCTCGGACGCCCGGTCGGTGTGCCCTACCGCCAGACCAGTGATTACGGCATGCGCATAGACCCGTTCAGGAAACGCCCAGGCTGGCACAATGGCCTCGATATGGCCGCTTATCACGCGGCTCCGATCATCGCAGCAGGGCCCGGGAAAGTATCTTTTGCAGGCGCGAGCGCGGGATACGGGCGCATGGTCGAAATCGATCACGGACACGGTTTCAAGTCACGCTATGGTCACTTGAGCGGTATTACGGTATCAAAGGGGGATACTGTCGAAATCGGAGACTTGGTCGGCAAGATGGGGACCACCGGACGAAGCACGGGTGACCATCTTCACTATGAAGTCTGGTTCAACGGCAAACCTTATGATCCAGCGAAATTCTTGAAAGCAGGCCGTCATGTTCACTAAAAACAAAAACACAGAAACCACCCCGGCAGAGCCAGTCAAAGCCGCACCTACCCAGGACGCCATTCGCGGCGCGGCAATGAAGCCCGCTGCACGCGCGGCGTCGATTATCTGCGCGGATATGAAGATCAACGGTTCAGTGATCTCGGAAGGTGCATTGCAGATCGATGGCGTCGTTGACGGTGACGTCAGCGCAACAGACATCACGATCGGCGCATCCGGATACATTACCGGCGAAGTCAAAGCCGAAGTCGTCAAGGTAAAGGGCAAGATCCGCGGTTCTATCCGCGCCCGGAAAGTCGAACTGGAATCCGGCGCCCATGTGAAGGGCGACATCGT
>NZ_LADU01000113.1 GCF_000961795.1 Hyphomonas sp. BRH_c22 | reverse complement strand
ACGCTGGGATCAGTCCTCAATCTGCGATAGCCTGACCCCATGGCGATGAATTTTCAAGTCCCGGCCTCTCGATGGCGCACAGCGGGCGTTTACCTGTTATGGATGGCCGGCTTCAATACCATCTGGGAAATCGCGCAGTTTCCGCTCTATCAGATTTGGCTCGAGGGCTCGTTTCGCGCGCAGATCTACGCCATAATCCACTGCACAATTGGCGACGTGATGATCGCGGCCGTCTCACTTACGCTGGCATATGTGCTGGTCGGGCGCGGGCCATGCTCGCATCGAAGATTTTGGGCGACGGCGCTCGCCACGACCGCGTTCGGGCTCGCCTACACCGTCTTCAGCGAATGGCAAAATGTATCGATACGTGGCAGCTGGGCTTACCGCGATATCATGCCGCTCGTGCCGCCGTTTGGAACGGGCCTTGCCCCACTCCTGCAATGGACAATCCTGCCCTTGCCGGCGTTCGCCCTCGTGCACCGGATTTCCAGGCCCTGAAATCCCTGCAATTTTATCGCATGCGATACCTGCGCCGAAATTGAGGGGACGATTGATATGTACAATTCAGCGATGCAGATCTCGCACCATGCATGCAGCGGCTCCGGCATGACGAGCCAATTGGACTGCGAAGAGAAACGTGACCCCGACCAGGATGAGAACCGTATCTGAGATGAAACCAGGGAGCTTACCCCGAATGCCTCGCGAATGACGCGCCGTCATACACTGGCTTTACGACGAATGGCGATATAACCTTCCGGGACAGATGCGATCTGCGTCCTCAGGAGAAAATGCATGTTTAAAAGTCTGGTCGCTGCCGCAATACTCGCCACGATAGGTTGTGCGGCCTACGCGGACGAACCGATGACACTGGAAGCGGTTTCGGCAGCAGCGAAAGATGGCATAGACTTTGTCGATAATGGCTACATCTCCGCTCGGCAAGCCACCAACCCGGACCTTCTGCTTCTGGACGTGCGCACGGAGCACGAATACAATCTTGGCCACATCCCCGGCGCGACATGGATGGCGCGAGGCGTGGTGGAGTTCCAGATTGCCAAGACGGTGCGCGATGCAGACACTGAAATCATTATCTACTGCAAGACGGGAAATCGCGCAGCGCTTGCGAAGAAGGCTCTGGATGCTCAAGGCTATCGAAATGTCGCGGCCCATCAGGGCTTCGAGACCTGGTCCCAAGCCGGGCGACCGCTGGAGAACGAGATCGGCACGCTCCAGCTCATCGAAGGGCGGAATGGCAATTAGACTGACATTGACAAATGTCACCAATAGTCGCCGACCGTGACCAGCGAGTCACTGCCGGATGGCGAGGGCTTCTCGAAAGGGCACTCTTCGCCGTTCGTAGCGATGCCCCAGGACGCGATTATCCGAGATCGAATGATCAGAACTGATAGACTGGCGCAAATCCGCCGCCACTCGTCCGGAAATTTGTCGTCTGTCCCTGGTAAACGCGTGCGGCCAGTAGAAGAGTTTCCCCGGCATAGGTATATAGCCGAACATCATATTTGAGTGTTATGCGCTCGCCAGCCACAGTGACAGCTCGCATTGTCGGCGCGATCAGGGCCTGGGCAATATAGTTACCAGCCAGAATATCCGCCCAGACCCGTTTCGTCAGCTTGTCACCGCGATAAGTCGCCCGGCTGCCGAAACCAGCAGCGGGTTTGAAGAAATATCCTCGCCGGTCGGTCCAGAGTTCGTCGGCGACATCTTCTGTGACGCGCCGCGTGCCAGGAATCTTCGAGAGAACCGCGCGATGCGCCGCATCGGCGCTCCAGGACTCAAGCAGATCTGCGTCGCTAAGCCAGATCAGGTTTTGCTTGTCGGCATAGAGCGCGTGATGGCGGGGCGCCGGACTGACAATCACCGCGTCCTTCAGGAGTGCGGCGCGCAAGTGAGCGTTTCCAGGTTCAGACAGATCAAAATCCGTGAGCCTGTTATAGACCATGTCGATCGTCTTGCCGCCGGAGGTCAGAACGCCATTCTCGAAAGTCAGCGCCCCGGGGCCAAGGATCAGGGTTTCGATACCATTGCGCGTCAATAAATCCCGGGCGAGCAACATGTCCGGATAGAGGTATTGCTCAGAGGCATCCTCATCGACAATTGCCAGCGTGTCCGGGCGGCCTTCTCGCCCCGCCGCCTGCCATTCTGCGATGAAGCTCTCCATCAGGAGTGTATCGATCGCGTCTGAGCTTGTGAGGCGCGCATCCCCGCAAGCTACCGCATGTTCTGCGACGGCACGCTGGAGCGCGTTGGCCAGGAAAGCCCCACCCGCATTCGTATTGACCTCTATGAGCTTCGGCCCGTCTTCAGAAATGTGAAAATCATACCCCATGAACAGACCGCGCGTGCCCGTCTGGACGCCGGTAATCCTGTCGCCTGACCGAGCCAGCGCCGCGTCCTGATAGGGCGCAAGTGCGGCGACCGCTTCAATTGCCGCCACCTGGGCCTGCATTGCGGCCAGGTCTGTGGGCGAGACAAACACAGCCGTTGCAGCAAACAGGTTTGGTCGCGCGGCCAGCAGCGCGCCGAGTTCATGATTGCCGGCATGCTCCAAAATAGCTGCATCAAGTTCCGCCCTGCCAAGCGTCATACAAAAGCAGGACTGGTTGAGGGCGATCAGGTCGGTGGCGCCGTCAAGTTCGCAGGTCTCATCGCACGCCATGGCGAATCCTTTCTGGGCGATGATCTGCGTCTGCAGATGCAACCCGTTTCCTGCTTATAGGCGCCGGTCCGGGCGCGTGGAAGCCGCGTTCATTGCGAGCCAGTCTTATCCTGAGGGTTTGACCGCCACGCGCCGTATCAAAATCGCTCACCTCATTTTGACGCGCGAGCTGGCAAGGGGATATCTGCGATCATGACAGCACACTGGCCCAGCGGATATGGCGTGATTGTCCATGCAAGCGAGACGCAGCAGCGGCTTCAGAGTATCTTGCAAGCTGCCGAGCGCGGAGACTTGGCGCTGACTCCCGCTGAAGTGCCGGACGTATTCTCCGCAACCGACAGGCTCGCGAATGCGGCAATGTGGCACGCCAATCGCTGGACCTGGGCTCACGTCGTTATAGCCGCCATGGCCGTTCTGAAAGAATTGCCCTCAGGCCTTCTGTCTGCAGATAGGCGCCGCGCCATTGAAGGATCCGGCAACCCCTGTCTGTGCTGACACACGCAAAACCCTTTCACCCCGAGGAGACCGCGCTATGACCCTTACCCTGACCAGCCTTGGCGGCGCAGGAACCGTTACCGGTTCACGCCATCTCCTCGAGTGTAACGGCCAGCGCCTTCTGATCGATTGCGGCCTTTTCCAAGGTTACAAGGCTTTGCGCGAACGCAATTGGGCACCATTTCCGGTCGATCCGGTATCGATTGACGCGATCATACTCACTCACGCTCATATTGATCATAGTGGATACTTGCCCAAACTGGTCCGGGATGGTTATCGTGGGCCGGTCTTCTGTTCCAGCGCGACCAAGGACCTTTGTGAAATCCTGCTGCGTGATAGCGCTTATATTTCGGAGCGCGATGCCGAGCGCGCCAACCGTTACCGCTATACCCGGCACACGCCAGCCAAACCGCTTTATACGATCGCCGACGCCGAGGCGGCCATAGAGCTGCTCACGCCGATCGAGTTTCATCAGGACATTCACCTCGCCATCGGCGCCGATATCCATTTGCGGCGGGCCGGCCATATTCTTGGCGCATCAACAGTCGAGGTGCGCTGGGGCGGCAAAACCATCGTCTTTTCCGGGGACCTCGGACGCTACGGCGATCCATTCATGTTCGATCCCGAGCCCGTGCGAAAAGCTGACTATGTCGTCGTGGAGTCAACCTATGGTGATCGCACCCATCCAAAGGTCGATCCCATGGAACAATTGGGCGAAGTGATCGATCGTACAGTCAGGCGCGGTGGCACGATCGTTATTCCGGCTTTCGCCGTCGGGCGCGCCCAGCTTATTCTCTATCACATCTGGATGCTCAAGAAGGCGGGTCGGTTCGAGAATGTTGCGATCTATCTGGACAGTCCGATGGCGATCAACGCGACAGAACTTCTCTGCGCGCATCTCGAAGATCACAGATTTGCACCGCAGGTTTGCAAAGAAACCTGCTCTATCGCGACCTATGCCCGAGACGTCGAAGCGTCCAAGGCGATCACCCATGACCAGATGCCAAAAGTCGTGATCGCTGCCAGCGGGATGGTGACGGGCGGGCGCGTGCTGCACCATATTCAGGCCTTCGGCGGAGACCGGAAGAATACGATCCTGTTTGCCGGATATCAGGCCGCCGGTACGCGCGGCGACAAGATTCTCAAAGGTGCGAGCACGGTCAAGATGTTCGGCCAGGATGTCCATATCGGCGCGGAGATCGCCAGCCTGCCCGCCCTGTCAGCCCATGCTGACGCGGATGAACTGATGACCTGGCTTGAAGGGTTTGAAACGCGTCCGACGCGAGCCTTTGTTGTTCACGGCGAACCGGATGCATCAGATGCGCTGAGCGCGCGCATGCAGGATGAGCTTGGTTGGCGCAGCGACGTCGTCGAGAGCGAGAAAACCTATGATCTGGGGGGAAGCATGTGATGGTGCACGACAAAAGCTCACAACACCCCACGCACCTGTCCGCCCGGCGACTCAAATGGCATACCCAGGACGATGCGATTATCCTGATGCGGACCGACTGCCCGATTTGCCGCTCAGAAGGTCTGACTTCGCGCTCACGCGTGCTGGTTGGTTGTGGCGAGAAGGAAGTGATCGCGACCTTGCACCAGATTGAAGATGAGTGGCTCGCCCTTACTGAAGCGGGACTCTCTGAATCGGCCTGGAAACGGCTCGGCGCCGAGCCGGGTTCGGCCCTCAAAGTCAGCCATGCCCCGACGCTCCCCTCTCTCTCCGATGTCCGCCAGCGCATGACGGGCAAGCGCCTGCCTGGCGATGCCTTTGACCGGATCATCACTGATGTCGCAGCAGGATTGTATTCTGATGTGCATCTGGCCGCCTTTGTCTCGACCTGCTCGACCCTGCCACTCGATATTCACGAGATGACATCCCTGACCGGGGCCATGGTCAAGGTGGGCGAGCAACTCGACTGGGACCGGGAGATGGTCCTCGACAAGCATTGCATTGGCGGCCTGCCTGGCAACCGCACAACCCCCATCGTTGTCGCTATCCTGGCCAGCCTTGGCCTGATCATTCCGAAGACGTCTTCACGGGCGATCACGTCGCCTGCCGGGACGGCCGACACGATGGAAACGCTCACAGCCGTCGACCTCTCGCTGGCTGAGATCAGGCGGGTGGTCGATGCGGAGGGCGGCTGCCTGGCCTGGGGCGGTGCCGTGCGGCTCAGCCCGGCCGATGATATTCTGATCCGCATCGAACGCGCACTCGACATTGACGCGGAAGGTCAGCTCATCGCGTCGGTCCTGTCAAAGAAGATCGCCGCAGGTGCAACCCATGTGGTTCTGGACCTTCCCGTCGGGCCGACAGCAAAGCTGCGCAGTCAGTCTGATGCCCGGGCGCTTGCCCAGCACATGACCATCGTTGCGGGCGAATTTGGCCTGAAGACCAGGTGTGTATTCAGCGATGGACTCCAACCGGTTGGCCGGGGCATCGGACCCGCGCTCGAAGCCCGGGACGTG
>NZ_LADU01000026.1 GCF_000961795.1 Hyphomonas sp. BRH_c22 | reverse complement strand
AGCCGTTGCCCAGACGTATGGCAATGAAGACACCGGCTTCTATGCGCAGGGCGGCTATACTTACCTCGACATCGAGCCTGACGGTGCCGAATCCGGTATCGACTCGAATGCCATAACCGGCCGTGTCGGCTACCAGTTCACGCCGATGTTCTCGCTCGAAGCCGAACTGTCGACAGGCATTGATGACGGCGAGTTTGACTACAATGTCGACGAGGACGAGTTCAACCTCGACGACAATAGCGACGCCGACTTCAATGACACGATCACTGCATCCGGCGATCTCGGCCTGAACTATCTGGTTGGCCTCTATGGCCGGGCCACCGTGCCCCTGACCGAGCGTCTCGATGTGTCGGCCCGGGCTGGTTATGCCTATATCGACATTGATGCGAGCGTCATCACCCCCGGCGGCACGACACTCGGCGTGATCGAGAATTCCGCAAACGGCCCGGCCATTGGTGCAGGCCTCTCGTTTGATATGACCGACAATTGGCAGCTGCGCGGTGACTACACCTATTACAGCTTCGAAGACACCGACACGAACGCTGCAACCATTGCGGTTGGCTACAAGTTCTAGGCCTGCCTGACACCCCGAAATGAACACGCCGGCCTCCGCGAGGGGGCCGGCGTTTTTCTTGGGTGCGGACTGGCGAGTACAGCCGGCTCGGTGGACACGCTCGCCTCGCGTTCCCATGTGTAAGGTCTCGCACAAACCGGAAGTGAAATGACATGGCCAATGGCTGGGCGCGGGATGGCGCCGTTCAGGACCAGATCGAAGACAGTATCAAGGACGCGGTGCGCACGGCCCGCGCCAGCATGCCTGCAGGCGAAAGCCCGGCGCATTGCGACGTTTGCGAGGAACCGATCCCCGAGGCCCGGCGCAAGGCGCTTCCGGGCGTTCGAACCTGCGTGAGCTGCCAGTCGGCGCGCGACAAGACGCGCGTTCATTCCGGTATCAACCCATTCGCACCGGCAGATGTGTAAACCATCTGTCCGGTATCAAATGTAAACCATGTGCCCGGAATGGACCAAGCCGGGCTGGCGGTGAGACAGGGATTCGAACCCTGGAGACTATTGCTAGCCTACACACTTTCCAGGCGTGCGCCTTCGACCACTCGGCCACCTCACCATCGCCTGAGCGAAGCACAGGGCCATAGCGGAACGCATGGCCGCTCGCAAGACCGTGATTGCCGTTCGCGCCGTCCGGCCCCATATTCCCGCCAGTAAAGGAGACCGCACCATGTTGTTCTCGAAGAAACCCGCAACAATTCCGGATGCCGCAAGCGCCCTTCCGGGCCGCAGCGCAGCCATCCCGACCGCCGCCGACCATTTCGTCTTCCACCGCCCGCTGCAGGGCGATGTGCCCGCCGGATTCGAGGTCGCCATCTTCGGCCTCGGCTGTTTCTGGGGCGCCGAGCGCAAGTTCTGGCAGCAGGACGGCGTCTGGATGACGGCGGCAGGCTATGCCGGCGGTCCCACCCCGAACCCGACCTATGAGGAAGTCTGCAGCGGCCGCACCGGCCACACCGAAGTCGTCCGCGTCGTGTTTGACCCGAGCAGGGTCAGCTATGGCGATCTGGTCAAACTGTTCCTGGAAAGCCATGACCCGACCCAGGGCATGCGCCAGGGCAATGATATCGGCACGCAATACCGCTCGGCCATCTACACGACATCCGACGCGCAGGCCGCAACTGCCCGCGACATGGCCGCCGCCTATCAGGGCGCGCTCGCCCGGGCTGGCCATGGCGGCACCATCACCACCGAGATCGCGCCGCTTGGCCCGTTCTATTATGCCGAGGATTACCACCAGCAATACCTCGCCAAGAATCCGGCCGGCTATTGCGGCATTGGCGGAACGGGCGTGTCCTGCCCGGTCGGCGTCAGCGTTTCAGGCAGCTAAACCATTCAGTACCATTCAGTGAGCGCTCAGGGTGGGCCTTCCGGTTGTCCTGAATCGTATTGGTGCGTCTAGGATCCGAAATTCATCGAGAACCGCTTGCGGGTCTCGATCATGGTCTGCGCCTTGAACATGGCATCAGAGGCCGTTTGCGCCTTCTGGATCGATGGATCGGCGCGAAGGGCCTCGACCACCTGCGACAGGTGCGAGATCGCCTCCTGGACAAGTTTGAGGTCATATTGCTTCTCGGCGCGCGCCAGCAGGGCCCGGCCAAGGTCCATGCGAGCCTGTGACACCAGCGCGGAATCCGACGTATTCGTCACCTCCCCCAGATGCGCCCGGCGCATCGCGATGACCCGGTCGAGTGTGCTGAGGTCGCCGGTCTGCTCGGCGACATGCACGCCGGATGCGCAAAAATCGGCTTCCAGCTCGCTGCGGATGACCGGCGACACGGACGCGCTGTCGTCCAGCATCCGGTCGAGGGATTCAGCCAGCAGTTTCATCTTCTCCGGCCGGAAGGCCTGCGGATTGGCCAGCGCGGGCTGCAGCTTCTTGGCCAGCAGGTAGGCGGCAATGTTTGGCACCTGCCCGCCTCGGGCGTCGCGGCGCCCCGGCAGGGCGATGGTAAAGGGCCGGGCCTCGTCGGGCCGCAGGCCGCCGCCGCGAGACAGGCCCTGCACGACCAGGCCGCTATTGCCCTTGCTGATCCGGCTGGCCCAGACCAGCATGTCGGCATCGGCAGCAGCCAGCCTGCGGCGGGCATGGGCAATGATCTTCTGGTCGCTGTCGCCGGAAATCTCGCCCGTCGACGCGACGCGGAACGGCGCCCCGAAATTGTATTCGGCCAGATGGGCGCTCACCGCCGCATTCAGCCATTTGCCAATACGGCCCGCGCCGGGTCCGGTGGGCCGCGCAACCAGGATGCGATAGCCGGGCTGCTTGCTGCGCCGGAAGGCCCGAGCGCTTCCGGCATTACGCAGGCGCGTGATCAGGGTGCGGACGCCGGACAGGAGCAGGTAAAGGAGACCAAGGCACAGCAGGAGCGCCATCGCGAACCCGAAAGTTGCGAAATCATGGGCGCTGAGCACGTGCGTCTCCACCCAGTCTTCTGCCGCCGTGAACCAGCCTGTATCCAGCATGGTAATTGACCTCTTTGGTGCCAAGGCGATACGAGCCTAGCCGGGCGCTGGCAACAGGCAATGGCTGTTATCGTGCGTGATCCGGCGCTAGCATCGGCAAACTGGCAACGTAGGGAGGGCGGATCACATGACAGGTTTCGTCACCCGGTTCGCGCCGTCACCCACTGGTCACCTGCATCTGGGCCATGCCGCGTCAGCCTTTCATGTATGGGATGCTGCGCGGGAAGCTGGCGGACGCGTCCTCCTGCGGCTTGAGGATATCGACCAGACGCGATGCCGCCCTGAATATGAGGCCTCCATCCTTGCCGACCTGGCATGGCTCGGGCTCGACTGGTCGGGGCCCGTCCGGCGCCAGTCGGAACACTTTGATGATTATGCCCGCGTCCTCGATGCCCTGCAGGCACGGGGCCTGATCTATCGCTGTTTCAAGACGCGGCGGGAAATCGCAGCGGCCCTTCCCGCGGGTGCCGACCCCGATGATGCCCCCTTCATCGGCAAACCGCTCGCGCCGCAGGATGAGGCGCGGCACCTCGCGCTCGGCCATGCCTTTGCCTGGCGCCTGTCATTGCGCGCGGCGCGGGCCGCATTGGGCGACCGCTACACGGCTCTGGACTACACCGAAGAGACCGCAAGCGGTGCACGCACGGTGCGCGCCAATCCGGCAGCATTCGGCGACGTGGTGCTGGCCCGCAAGGATACGCCCGCAAGCTATCACCTGGCCTGCTGCCATGACGATGCCCTGCAGGGGATCACGCATGTCATTCGCGGCGAAGACATTCGCGACATGACCAGTGTGCATGTCCTGTTGCAGGCCCTCATGGACTGGCCCGTGCCGGTCTATCGTTTCCATCCGCTCGTGCTCGGACCGGACGGGAAGAAACTGTCCAAGCGGGCGGGCGACAAGGGTTTGTCCGTCTACAAAGAAGAAGGGATGACACCGGGCGATATTCGCGCCATGACGCTCGCCGCATGACATCCTCCCTGAACCCCCTCGTCCCTGCCCTCACGCCTCCGCCGGCCCCCTTCGAGCGCCACTGGATCGGCCCGCTGATGGTATTCGGCGGCGGCGTGTGCATCGGCTTTGCGCCGATTGGCCTGCGCCTCGGTCTCGACGATCTCGGCCCCCAGGCCATCGCCTTCTGGCGCTACGCGTTCGCCGCGCCCGTCCTGCTCGCGCTTGTCTTTCTGGTTGAACGCCGGGCACCCCGACAGCCCAACCGGTACGTCCTGCTGGCCGGGACCTTCTTCGCCCTCGACATGGCGCTCTGGCACTGGGGCCTGACGCTGACCACGGTCGCGAACGCCACCTTCATCGTGAATCTCGGCAACGTCTCCGTCGGCTTCGTGGCCTGGCTGTTCCTCAAGGAGCGGCCGACCAATATCTGGTTCGGGGCCGTCCTCCTGGCGATTGCCGGCGCGGCCGCCCTGTCGCTTGGCGGCGAAGCGGGCGGCAAGGGCGATATACGCGGCGACCTGCTGGCCCTGTCGGCGGCGCTGCTTGTGTCCGGCTACATGCTGTCATCGAAACTGGCCCGGCGCACGCTGGGCGGCCTGGAGACCATCTTCTGGCTGACCATGGTGGAAATATGCATTGCGGGCGTCATCGTCAGCCTGTCGGGTGAAGCCTTTTTCCCGGATGACCTCAGCGGATTCCGGGCGCCGCTCTTCCTGGCGCTGGTCGTTCAGGTGATGGGGCAGGGCCTGATCATCGGCGGCCTCGGCCGTACGCCCGCCGCCATTGCCGGCATTGTCGTCGTGGTGCAGCCGGTTGTTGCCGCGGCGATTTCATGGACCCTGTTTGATGAGCCCCTTTCGGCGCTGCAGGCGGGCGGCGCAGCGGCTATTCTCGCGGCCGTCTGGCTGTCCCAGCGCGGAAAACCGATGCCGATTGACTGAAATCCGCCCGACTGCATCGAAACTGCCACAAAACTCCGCTATCAGTGAGGCAGATTGAATCGCTCGGGAATTTCAAAACATGCGCACATCCATCGCCGCCCTGCTGACCGGCCTCGCCCTGGTCTCCACTGCCTGCACCACAACGGCCCCAGCCGCGCCAGAAACGCCGGAAACACCGGACATGGCCGCGCCAGCCGCTGCCCCGCTGCGGGACGGCGCTCTGCCGACGCAGGCTGGCGATTCCTATTACACGTCTGCCGCCGCCACCGTGCAGGCCCGTATCGACGCGCGCGGCGTCACGCCGGCGAAGAACGTCATTCTCTTCATCGGTGACGGCATGGGCATTTCGACCATCACGGCCGCGCGCATCCATGCGGGCCAGAAACGCGGCGTGGACGGCGAATCCTACACGCTGGCCATGGACACGCTGCCGCACATGGCGCTGTCGAAAACCTACAGCCATGATTTCCAGGTTTCCGATTCCGCCGCGACCGCGACCGCAATGGTGACCGGCGCCAAGGTCAATTCGCGCACGCTGGGCATCCTGAAGGAAGCCAGTGTCGGCAATTGCGCCAGCGTCGAAGGCCACGGCACCGACACCCTGTTCGAACTGGCCGAACGGGCAGGCCTTGCCACGGGTTTTGTCTCGACCGCGCGCCTGACCCACGCGACGCCCGCCTCGACCTTTGCGGAAACCCCGAGCCGCGACTGGGAGGATGATGCCGACCTGGAAGGCGGGGATGCCGGCGACTGCAAGGATATTGCCCGCCAGTTCATCGAATGGCCGGAAGGCGACGGATTTGAAGTCGCCATGGCCGGTGGCCGCTCGCAGTTCCTGACCTTCGACCAGGCCGACCCGGAAGACGCGGGCAAGACCGGCAACCGCACCGATGGCCGCGACCTGTCTGCGGAATGGCTGGCCAAGTCGCCGGCACACACGCTCGTAACCGACAAGGCCGGCTTCGACGCCATCGACTTTGCATCCGACGCAAAAGTGCTCGGCCTGTTCGAGGGTTCGCACATGGAATACGAGCTTGACCGGGCAGACGACACGGCCGGAGAGCCCTCGCTGGCCGAACTCACCCGCGCCGCCATTACCCGCCTGTCCCGGAATGAGGACGGCTATGTCCTGATGGTCGAGGGCGGCCGGATCGACCATGCCCATCATGGCGTCAATGCCGCCCGGGCCCTTGAAGAAACCGACATGTTCGATCAGGCCGTCGCGGCCGCGCTGGAGATGACGGACAATGACGACACGCTGATCATCGTCACCGCCGACCATAGCCACACGATGACGATTTCCGGCTATCCGGCGCGCGGCAACCCGATCCTCGGCAAGGTCAATCCCGGTCTCGGCCCGGACCTGAAAGGCCTCGACGGCAAGCCGTACACGACCCTCTCCTATGCCAATGGCCAGACCGGCTGCCGGCTTGTCGATGGCGAGGCCGACTGCACGCGCGAGGACCTGACCGATACCGACACGACGGCCAAGGATTTCCTCCAGCCTGCACTCGTGCCCATGGGATCGGAAACCCATGGCGGGGATGATGTCGCCATCTTCGCGACCGGCCCCGGATCGGAACTCGTCTCCGGCGTGATGGAGCAGCACGAAATCTTCCATGTCATGGGCCGCGCCAGCGGTCTTGTTGCTGCGGAATAGGCCGTGCCGAAAATCGACCCCGCCAGTGTGCCTGTCAGGACCGGCACCGACTATCCGGCCCCCCATGCCGACGCTGTGAGCGCACGCCGGTGGCAGGCTGTCGGCGATGCCGGCTTCCTGACCGCGCTGGGTGTCAATCTCTGCACATTGCCGCCGGGCGTCTGGTCCAGCCAGATGCACGTCCACACCCACGAGGACGAGTTCGTCGTGGTCCTGTCGGGCACGGCGCGGGTTGTCACAGATTGCGGCGAGTACACGCTCGGTCCCGGCGAGATGGCGGCCTTCCCGGCCGATGGCGAGGCCCATCACCTGCGCAATGAGGGCCCGGACAACCTGGTCTTCCTCGTTGCCAGCAGCCGGGATTCCCAGGATGGCTGCGCCTATCCTGCCATCGACATGAAAGTCGGGCCGGACGGCATCTATCTCCACGAAGACGGCACGCCCTACTGACGCATGCGGGAATCAAGGCTTACGTAACGGCCGGGCTGTTCAAGTCCCGGCCGCTGCGCAATGGTGGAAGCTGAGACCCGGCGCCGGTGAACGAGCGCCCGGCAAACCGGAGGAAACACCCATGAAAGCTGCCGTCATGCGCGCGCCAAATGCGCCGCTCTCCATCGAAGAGGTCACGATCTCGAAGCCCGGCCCGCGTGAAGTGCTGGTCCGCCTCGGCGCGGTGGGCGTGTGCCACTCCGACGTGCATTTCTGGGACGGCGCCTTCCCGACAGAAATGCCCGTCATCCTCGGCCATGAAAGCGCCGGCGTGGTCGAGCAGGTCGGCTCCATGGTCAGCGCCGTCAAACCCGGCGACCATGTCGTCTCCATCCTTTCGCCCTTCTGCGGCACCTGCGAATTCTGCCTGACCGGCCATATGTCGGTCTGCCACACGGTCAATGGCGAACAGTTCCGGCGCGCACCCACCGAGGCGCCGCGCCTGTCCATCGGCAAGGAGAAGGTCAACCAGTTCCTGAATCTCTCTTCCTTCGCCGAGCAGATCCTCGTGCACGAGAACACGCTCTGCGTCATCGACAAGGACATGCCGATGGACCGCGCCTGCCTGATCGGCTGCGGCGTCATTACCGGTGTCGGCTCTGTCTTTCATGCAGCAAAGGTCGAGCCGGGCTCGACCGTTGCCGTGCTCGGCTGCGGCGGGGTGGGCCTGTCGACCATCAATGGCGCCGCAATCGCCGGGGCATCGCGCATCATCGCGGTTGACCTCTCGGACGAAAAACTCGCCATGGCGAAGAAATTCGGCGCCACCGATTTCGTCAACCCGAAGAACGGCGACCCGATCGAGCAGGTCAAGGAGCTGACCAATGGCGGCGTGCATTATGCCTTCGAGTGCGTCGGCCTGAAGCAGACCGCCGAGCAGGGCTACATGATGATGCGTCCGCGCGGCGTGATGACCGTGATCGGCATGATCCCGCCCGGCGTGAACATCGAGATCCCCGGCATTGAGCTGCTGGTCACCGAAAAGCGCCTGCAGGGCGCCGTCATGGGTTCCAACCGGTTCCGCATCGACTTTCCGCGCCTCATCACCCTCTACAAGCAGGGCCGCCTGCATCTCGATGACCTGGTATCAGACCGGATCGGGCTTGATGGCCTGACCGGCGCGCTGCAGAACCTGAAGGACAATAAGGGCTCGGTCGCCCGCCAGGTCGTCATGTTCGATACCTAGGCCGGCGGCTGCCTGGCCGGCCGGGGCGGCGTTGCTTAATGTGTGGAACGAACCGGGCGGAAACGCATTACACAAGACATGACCAAACCGCCCCAGATACTGATCGTCGAAGATGAAATCCTCATCGCCATGGATCTTGAAGACATGGTCGCCGAAATGGGCGGGACGGCGATTGCCTCCGCCTACAACATCCAGACGGCGATCAAACTCGCAGAATCGATCGAGGCGGACGCTGCGATTCTCGACGTCGATGTCGCAGGCCAGCTCGTGTTTCCCGTCGCCGACATCCTGGCCGCGCGGGGCATACCTTTCCTGTTCAATACCGGCCATTCGGCCGAGGACGTGCTGCGCGCACGCTACAAGTCAGCGCCGATCTGCCGCAAGCCGACCCTGCCGCGCCAGCTGAAGCTGGCGCTGCAGCAATTACTGCATGCGCAGAGCGATCATTCCGGCGCGCACGGCGCCCTGCCGGCCTAATCCCGCAACAGCTCGTTGACGCCGGTCTTTGAGCGGGTCTGGGCGTCGACGGTTTTCACGATCACGGCGCAGGCGAGGCTTGGCCCGCCATTCTTGTCCGGCAGCGTGCCCGGCACGATCACCGAATAGGGCGGCACCTTGCCATAGCTGATCTCGCCGGTCTGGCGGTTCACGATCTTGGTCGACTGGGTGATGAACACGCCCATCGCGATGACCGAGCCTTCCCCGACAACCACGCCCTCGACCACTTCGGAGCGCGCGCCGATGAAGCAATTGTCCTCGATAATCGTCGGATTGGCCTGAAGCGGCTCCAGAACGCCGCCAATGCCGGTGCCGGCCGAGATATGGCAGTTCGCGCCGACCTGTGCGCACGAGCCGACAGAGGCCCATGTGTCGATCATCGTGCCTTCGCCGACATGCGCGCCAATATTGACATAGGACGGCATGAGAACGGCATTTTTCGCAATGAACGCGCCCCGGCGCACCGCGCAGGGCGGCACGGCACGGAAACCCGCCTCCTGGAAATCCGCCTCACCCCAGCCTTCGAACTTGGACGGCACCTTGTCCCACCAGGCGCCCGGTCCCGGCCCGCCCGGAATGAGGCCATTGGCATTAAGGCGGAAGGAGAGGAGCACGGCCTTCTTCAGCCATTGATGCACGGTCCAGCTGCCGTCTGCTTCCCGGCTCGCAACCCGCGCCTCGCCCTTGTCGAGCAGCTCAATCGCTGCATCGACGACTTCGCGGACTTCGCCCATCGTATCTGTGGACAGTGTGTCGCGGCGCTCCCATGCGCGGTCGATAACGTCAGCGAGGGCGTGGGTCATTCGGGCGGTCTCCGGTCGGCAGAAGGCTAGAGGGTGTCCAGTGCCGCTTCGAGGAAGGCAGCAAGGTCGCCTGTCACATAGTCGATGTGGTCCTGCCCGTCATCCCCCAGAACATCGGCCAGGCTGGCCGGGCGCGCCTCGATCGGCTCGTGGCTCCAGTCCTTCTCCGAATGCACAAGCACCGTGGTGAAACCGATATCCTTGGCGGGAGCCAGGTTGCGCGCCAGATCCTCGAAAAAGATCGATTCGTGCGGGTCGACATCGTGCAGCGTCCTGAACGCTTCATACGAGGCCGGCTTGGGCTTGGGCGCATAGGCCGCGTCCTCGATACCGAAACTGCCATGGAAGACATGGCCAAGCCCCATCTTCTCGGTCACGCGCTCTGCATGCCGGCGTGATCCGTTTGTATAGACGAACTTGCGGCCCGGCAGGATTTCCAGCGCCGCCCGCAGCGCAGGCAGGTCCGGCAGGGGGGACAGGTCTATTTCGTGGACGTAGTGCAGGAAATCGGCTGGGTCTATACCGTGAACGGTCATCAGGCCAGACAGGGTCGTGCCATGCTCTGCATAGTATTTTTTCTGGACCTTGCGAGCCTCATCGCGCGGCAATTGCAGCAGGCCCGAGACGAAGTCCGTCATCCGCGTGTCTATTTCGGCGAACAGGTCGCACTCGGCCGGATAGAGCGTGTTGTCGAGATCGAACACCCAGTTGCGGACATGGCCGAAACTGCCGAATGGCGCCAGGTGAACGCCGGCATGCCTATCGCTCATTCGCGCCGGCCTTTGCGAAATCGCGCTCGAAGAATTCGAACACGAGTTTGCGGTCGACAGGCGCAGGCGTCGCGGCAAACAGGGCCGTGCGATAGGCCGATGCCTCGCAATCGTCGCGCCCGACAATCGCGAATTTTGACCGCCCGACGCAGAAGGCGTCAGACGCCTTGGCCAGCGTGCGCAGCTTGCCGTCATCCTCCATCTCGCCATAGACGAAATGTTCGGCGCCGCTGAGCGGCCGGTCGATCACCCGCGCACAGCCGCCCGCTTCCAGCATCCACCAGCCGCGGCTTTCCCAGCCCTCCGACCCGCGCCGCGCAATCGCGCTCCAGATCCGGTTCTTGGTGCGGTTGCACACGGTGAATCCCACGGCCCGGCCACGCTCTTTCGCCACCTGCTCGAGAAAGTCGATCAGGTCGGCCTCGGAGGTCGTGGCCGGCAGGCCGTTCTTCTTCAGGAAGTCAGCGATCGCCGCGCGCGTCTTGTGGCCGATATTGCCGTCAATCACGTTGGACACCACACCAGCCTCTTCCAGCAGCCGCTGGATACCGGCCGCGCGCGCCTTTTCGGGACTGTAATTGTCAATCTCGGTGAAGGGGGTCGTCCAGCGTGTGCGCCGGGTAATCTCGACGGCGCGGAAACCGCGCGATTCAAGGCCCATGGCCGCGCATTCCGGCGGGCTTTCCAGCGAGAAACTGCCCGTCGGGTCGACACACAGGTCGGTATTGCCGCCCCATTCGCGCACACCGCCGCGATGGGCCGTGGATGTACGGGCATAGACAAAGTGGAATTTCGGCTCGAGCGGGCCCGCCAGGGCGAGCTTGCAGCTGCCCGGCTGCAGCTTGATCCAGCCTTCGACCGTCATGCCATTGCCTTCAGGGCGGCCGATCGCAGCTTCGAGGATGAAACTCGTGCGATTGCACAGCGACCAGCCATCGGCACCCTCCTGCGCCTGCGCCGAATGGCCGAATGCCAGGAAGGCGCCGAGGACGCCGAGGATTTTAAGAAACGAGCGTACCTGCGCCATGTTCTGTGAATAGCTCCATGAGGAGAGCGTGCGGCGCACGCCCATCAAGTATCACAGCCGCCCCGACTCCATGATTTACGGAATGTGCGGCAGTTTCAAGCTTGGGAATCATGCCACCTGCAGCTGTGCCGTCCGCAATCAGCGCCGGAATGCGCGAAACGGCAATCTCGCGCATCAGTTTCTTGTCCTTGTCCAGCACGCCGGCGACGTCCGTCAGCAGCAGGAGGCGGCTCGCGCCAAGCGCAGCCGCCAGGGCGCCTGCCGCCGTATCCGCATTGATATTGTAGCGCGCGCCATCATGGCCGACGCCGACCGGCGCCACGACCGGGATCAGCTGCGCGTCATCGCGCAGCAAGGCGTCCAGGACGGTCGTATCAATCGCACTCGGCTCGCCGACGAAGCCGAGATCGAGCACCTGTTCGATATGGCTGTCGGGATCCTTGGTGGTCTTGGTGGCCTTTTCGGCCCGGATCAGGTTGCCGTCAGAGCCGGACAGGCCAACCGCCTTGCCGCCCGCCTGGTTGATCGCCCGCACGATGGATTTGTTGATCGGGCCGGAGAGGACCATCTCGACGACTTCCATCGTCTCCTCGTCGGTCACCCTCAGGCCGCCCTTGAACTCGGACACGATGCCCAGCTTCTCCAGCAGCTTGCCGATCTGCGGCCCGCCGCCATGCACGATGACGGGATGGATACCCAGCGCCTTCAGCAGGACCACATCGCGCGCAAATCCGGCCGACAGGGCCGGGTCGACCATGGCATGGCCGCCATATTTCACGACGATTGTCTGCCCGGCATAACGCTGGATATAGGGCAGGGCCTCCGACAGGGTCTTTGCCGTGAATCGGGCTTGTGCAACGGGGTCTGTCATCGGAACGGGCGCCATCCTTCGCATTCAGTGCGTATGGGCCAGCCTCATAAGGTGCTTTTGAGCGCGGCGAAACCCTTCCATTCGGGACGCGACAGATTGGCGGCAAGCCGTTAGGCTGGCCGGAAAAGCAAACAGGCACTGGGGGAGACATGATGAAACGCATCCTGACGGGCGCTGGCGCGCTGCTGCTCGTCCTGCTGGTAGCGGCCGGGATATTCCTGTGGGATCCGCTGCCCGCCAATCCGCCCGCCAGCGAACTGGCCGCCGCGGCCGCAGACTATGACGCCGAAGTCATCCGCGACGCCTACGGCGTGCCGCACGTGCATGGCGCCCGCGATGCAGACGCCGCCTTCGGCCTCGCCTATGCGCATGCCGAGGATGATTTCGAAACCATCCAGGAGACCGTTGCGGCCGGCCGGGGCGTTCTGGCGCGCTATCGCGGCAGGGATGCGGCGCCGCTCGACTATATCGTCGCCCTGCTCGGCGTGTGGGACACGGTGGATGCGCGCTACGAGACAGACGTTCCGGATGATGTGAAGGCCATGGCCGATGCCTATGCCGCCGGACTGAACCTCTACGCCGCCGAGCACCCGAAGGCGACATGGCGCGGCCTTGCGCCGTTCACGAGCCGGGATGTCGTGGCGGGCTTCGTGTTCAAGACACCCTTCTTCTATGGCCTCGACGCAACCTTCCTTGAACTGTTCGGCAAGGATTACACCCAGACCATCGCGCTCGATCCGGCCGAGGGGCGCAAGGCCTTCCTGATCGGCCCGAGGACCATGGCCGAGCGCGGCTCGAACGCGATTGCCGTCTCCGCCAGCCGCGCCGGGGATGACGTCACCCGCCTCCTCATCAACTCCCACCAGCCCCTGACCGGCCCCGTCGCCTGGTACGAGGCCCAGATCTCGTCCGATGAGGGCCTCGACATCACCGGCGGCCTGTTCCCCGGCACGCCGGTGATCCTGCACGGCTTCAACAGGAATCTCGGCTGGGCCAATACGGTCAGCGCGCAGGACCTTGTCGACACCTATGTCCTGACCGTGAACCCAGAGAATGCAAGCCAGTACAAGCTGGACGGCGAATGGGTGGATTTCGGCGAAACCGAGGCCACGCTGAACGTCAGGCTGGCCGGGCCGTTTGCGCTGAAGGTCAGGCGCAAGGTCCTGCGCTCGGCCCATGGCCCGGTCATTGAGGCCGCCCATGGCACCTATGCGGTGCGGTTCGCCGGCATGGGCGAGATCCGCCAGCTGGAACAGTATTACCGCCTGAACAAGGCCGAGGACATGGACGGCTTCATGACCGCCATGTCGCTGAACGCCCTGCCCAGCATCAATTACATCTATGCCGACAGGGAGGCGAACGTCGCCTTCATCCACAATGCGCAATACCCCGCGCGGAATGATGCCTGGGACTGGTCGGGCGACCTGCCGGGCGACCGGTCGGACCTGATCTGGCAGGGCTACCGCCCCTGGGCCGACGTGCCGAAACTGGTCAATCCCGTCTCAGGCCTTGTCTACAATTCCAACAATACGCCCTACAGCGCCACTGACGGCCCGGACAATCTGCGGGCGGAAGACTTCCCCGGGTCCATGGGCCTGCAGACGAATGAATCCAACCGGTCGCTGCGCATGATCGAGCTGACAGATGGCGCGTCCCCGATTAACGAGCCGGACCTCCTGGCGCTCAAATTCGACACGTCCTATGCCGAACAGTCCGAAGCCGCCGGCCTTGTGGCCCGCGTTCTGGCGATTGACTGGAGCCAGGAGCCTGAAATGGCCGAGGCCGCCAAGCGCCTTGCCGCCTGGGACTTGAACATGAATGCCGACAGCCGCTATGCGGCGCTTGGCGGCCTGACCGTGCTGCGCGAGATCACCGCGAAATACACGCACATTCCTGCCCCGGGGCCCGAGACGGCCTTCCGCGAAGCGGTCGAATGGCTGATGGTCCATCATGGCCGGATTGATCCGGAATGGGGCGAGGTCAACCGGCTCGTGCGCGGCAAGGTCAGCCTGCCGATCAGCGGCGGGCCCGACACGCTACGCGCCGTCTATCCTGACGCGATGCGCGATGACGGGCAGCTTCACATGACAGCCGGCGATACATGGATCGCCCTCGTCGAATGGGACCGGCAGGGCCGACAGGCCGCCCGCGTCATCAGCCCCTATGGCAGCGCCGCTCTCGACAAGGCCTCACCCCACTATGCCGACCAGGCCCCGCTATTCGTCGCCCAGGAATGGCGCACCGCCCACCTGACCCGCGGAGACGTGGTCGCCAATGCGACACGGACGTATCGTCCGGGGCGGGATTGATTCCAAAGCCCCTTCCGCCAAGCGCCCCAACAGGCGCCGCATGTGCAGGATCTAAAGCAGCGCGGCGATCTCGGCGCGCAGTTCGGGTATGCCCCAGCCCTTTTCGGACGAGGTGACGAGGACGAAGGGGTGGGCCGCGCCATGCTTTTTCAGCCGCGTCTCGATATCGGCCTGCAGCGCATCGACCTCGCCCTTGTTGAGCTTGTCGACCTTGGTCAGCAGGACCTGATAGGTCACGGCTGACCCGTCCAGCATGGCCATGACCTCTTCATCCGTATCCATCAGGCCGCGGCGCGCATCGACCAGGAGGAAGACGCGGCGCAGGCTCGGGCGGCCGCGCAGGTAGGACCGCGTCAGCTTCATCCAGGCCTCGGCCTGCGTGCGGCTGACCTTGGCATAGCCAAATCCCGGCAGGTCGACGAGATAGAGCTGGTCCTCGCCGACCGTGAAATAGTTGAGTTCGCGCGTCCGGCCCGGCTCGGCAGAAGACCGCGCCAGCTTGTTCCGACCGGTCAGCGCGTTGATCAGGCTGGACTTGCCGACATTGGAACGGCCCGCAAAGCACACTTCGGTGCGGTCGGCCGGCGGCAGGCCCTTGAGATCAACCACGCCCATGACGAATTCGACCGGCCCGGCAAACAGGAGGCGCCCGGTTTCGATCTGGTCTTCACTCGGTGCCGGGCGCGTGTCCATCGGTCAGGTCTCCGGCTTGGATTCGCGGCCCAGCAGGCGCGAGATTGTCTTGCCAAGTTCCGTATCGACCCCGTTGCGGCGCATGATGAAGTATTGCTGCGCAAAGGACAGGATATTGCTCCACACCCAGTACAGGACGAGGCCGGCGGCAAAACCGCCGAACACGAAGGTGAAGACAATCGGCATGGCCTGGATCACCAGTTTCTGCGTCTTGTCGGTCGGCGCCGGGTTGAGGCTCTGCAGCGATGCCATGGTCAGGCCATAGAGCAGCGGCAGGATCCCGACACCGATAATGATGCCGATCACCGGAACGGCTTTGACGTCCGCCGCCGCCCAGGGTAGCAGGCCGAACAGGTTACCAATGGCGGTCGGATCCGGCGCTGACAGGTCCCTCAGGAACAGGAACGGCGTGTGGCGCATTTCCAGCGTCACATAGAGCGTCTTGTAGAGTGCATAGAAGATCGGGATGGTGAACAGGATCGGCACACAGCCGCCAATCGGGTTGGCGCCTTCCTGCTTGTACAGCTTCATGATTTCCTGCTGCTTGCGCTGCGGATCGGCCGCGAAACGCTCGTTGAGCTCCTTCATCGGCTCCTGCAGCTTCTTCATCTTGGCCATGGACTTGTAGCTCTGGTTGAACAGCGGCACGAGCGGCAGCTTGATCAGGACCGTGAAGGCCAGGATCGCCCAGCCGAAGGAGTTGAGCTTGCTGGCAAGGTATTCGAGAACATAGAAAAATGGCTTGGTCAGGAAGAAGGCCCATCCCCAGTCGATGGCATCGACCATGCGCGGGATGCCGTCCTCGTTCTGGTAGGCCTGCAGCACTTCGAAACGCTTGGCGCCGGCAAAGATGCGGTTGCCGACTGTCTCGCTCGCACCTGGCGCCAGGGTGATGGCTTCGCTTTCGGTGCGCACTTCCAGCGGCCCGCCGACGGCAATGCTCTTCTTGTTGACGATGCCGTTGAACGGGCGGTCCTGCTGCGGCACCAGCGAGCCCATCCAGTACTTGTCTGTCAGGCCCCACCAGCCGCCTTCGGTGGAGGGGAACGTGCCTTCGCTGGTTTCACCATCAATATTCTTCAGGGCGAGCAGCGGCTTGTATTTCTTCATGCGCAGGTCGCCATCGACCACGCCCATCAGGCCCATGTGCGCGAGGCCGCCCTCGCCCGCCGAGCCGGGGTCTGTCACTTCAAGGAAGTCCTTGTAGGCGCCGTGCCGCTCGACCGAGCCAATCGCGCGGACCGACCGCGCCGTATCGCCGGTATTGGTCAGCGTGTCTTCGAAAGAGAACATGTAATTGGCGTCGACGGAGATCTTGCGGTCAATCGTCAGGCCGGGGGTTTCGAGACGAAGCGTGATCGGCGTCGTTGTTGTCAGCTTGCCCAGTCCCACCTGCACCCAAGGGGAATTGCGGCCCGCGACCAGCGAGGATCCATCGGCCCAATAGAAGGTGGCGAAATAGCCGAATTCGGCGTCTTCCGGACGGAACAGGCGCACTTCCTGGGTCTTTTCGACCGTCAGATAGTGCTTGCGCAGGCTAAGGTCGTCGAGGCGGGAACCCGCAAGGCGGATCGATCCATCGACGGAATCGCCTTCAAACTTGACGCGGCCGGGACCCGAAACCGCTTCCTCGACCGTCCTGGTCGCAGCAATGGCCGGAACAGTACTGAGCTCTGTCGCGCTCATGCCGGTCTGTTCGTCCGCCTTGATCGCGGCCTGCTGGGCTTCGAAGCGTTTCTGCGCAGGCTCCATGAAGACTTTCTGGTAGCCAAAAACAAAGGCAACCATCAAAGCCATCGCGATCAGGAAATTGCGCTGGTCTTGCTTTTCCATCAATTTTTTGTCCCGGAGGTTTCTGGGCGCCCACTCGCAGATCGAGGGGGCACGGTCAATTAGCGGCGAGGCTTATCAGCGCGCTTTCCATATCGTCAAGCAAACGCCGCCAGGCAATGTCAGCCGTGGCATCGCGTGCGATAAAAACATAATCGGTTCCCGCGCGTCCCAGCCGCGGCAATAGCAGGCGGGCCGCTTCCCTGAGGCGGCGTTTGGCCCGGTTGCGCACGACGGCATTGCCCACCTTTTTGGTCGCGGTGAAGCCCGCGCCAATATGCGATCCCGCGGCCTCGCCAACGCGCTGCCTTGCCTGAACCACAAGCGATTTGCGCCTTTCGGCCCGGCCGCTGCGCACAAAAAGGAATTGAGGCCGCTTCGCCAGGCGAACGACCTCAATCGGCATGTCTGAATTGTCTTGCGGCATGGGCAGGTCCCGGCCTTTCAGGCTGGGGGAGACATGTCTCGCCTTTAAGCGGACAGTTCCTTGCGGCCTTTTGCCCGGCGGCGCGCCAGAACCTTGCGGCCATTCTTGGTTGCCATGCGAAGGCGGAAGCCATGGGTACGCTTGCGGCGCAGGTTGCTCGGCTGGAATGTACGTTTCATGGGTCTGCTCTAAGGCTGATGTGTCTCGGAAAGAGGGGCCAATACAGGCGACAGGCGCCAAGGTCAAGGCGGGGTGACACAGTCACGGGCACCGGGAACGCATATTTTTCGGCCTGCCGCGCCTCGCCTGCAACCTCTTGGCATGCGATACCTTTACATGATGGGGGAGTCTTGTTCATTCTGGTCAAGGGGTGGGCAGCAAGAATCCAAGGATGTTCATGCGTTTCCTCCGCTCGGCCCTGCTATGCCTGCTTGCCGCCGCCGCACCCGCCGCGCTGGCCCAGACCATCGATTATGACCGCCTCGATCAGCGTCTGACACGTTTGTCCGCGCATGAAGACATTGTCGGCCTCTCGGTCGCCGTCATCGAGAATGGCGAAATCCGCTTTGCCAGGGGCTATGGCGTGACCGAAATCGGCGGACCGCCCGTCACCGACGAAACCGTGTTCCGCTGGGCCTCGCTCTCGAAAGGCGTCGCCGCCAGCCAGGTGGCCATCCTCGCAGGGGAAGCCCGGCTGAACCTGTCCGACACGGTATCGAAGTTCAAGACGTCGCTGCGCCTGCCCGGCGGGGGAGAGAGCCAGGCGACACTGGAAGATGTGCTGTCCCACCGGCTGGGCATCGTCTCGAACGCTTATGACACGAGCCTCGAAGACGGTGGCGACCCGACAGAAATCCGCAACAGCCTGCGGGGCCTGAAGCCGATCTGCACGATCGGGGAGTGCCATACCTATCAGAACGTCGCCTTCGATGCGGTGGCCGAAGTGGTCGAACAGGTGACCAATAGCAAATATGCCGATGCCGTCGATGCCTCGCTGTTCAAGCCGCTCGGCATGATTACCGCCAGCATTGACCGGGCAGGCCTCGAAGCGTCGCAATCCTGGGCACGGCCCTATACCAAGCGCGAGAAGGATGCCGGCCCGCCCAGGGCCAAAACCGTCAATGACGACTATTATCGCGTGCCCGCAGCCGGAGGCGTGAACGGATCCATCCGCGATCTCGCGCTGTACGCCCGCGCGCAAATGGGTCTGGTGCCGGACGTGCTGAGCGAGACGGCCCTGGAGATGATGCAGACGCCGCGGATCTATACGAGCCGTGAGCAATCCGGCCTGAGCCGCCGCTACAAGGGCCACATGCGCGACGCGCGCTATGCCCTTGGCTGGCGGGTGTACAAATATGGCGACGCCGGTACCCGCGTGATCGGCCATCGTGGCGCCGTTGAAGGTTACAGGTCGCTGATCCTGTTCGATCCGGAACGCGACACTGGCGTGGTGGCGCTGTGGAATTCCAGTTCGCGCCTGCCGGTGGGCATCGGGTTCGAGGTCATGGACATGGCCTATAATCTGCCGGCCCAGGACTGGATGGGAATCGACGCGGAATCTGCTGGCGGCGGGAAATAGCGCCCCCGCGCGTCATGTGCCGCCTTCAGGCAGCATCTGTTCCAGCCACCATTGATTATATTGCCAGATCGCCTTCTCGAGCGGTGACAAACGGCCCTGGCCGGTCATCGGGGCGTTGAGGCCTTTCCAGACGGTGTCATTGGCGCCGATATCTTCCAGATGGATGGCGGTGACCATCTGACTGATTTCTTCAGCAATGAGATCAAAGCCTTCGAACGCCGTGTAGGCCGCCGGGACACAGATGTGAATCCTGAGCGTCAGCCTGCCTGCCGCTTCGGGAAACAGCTGGTACCAGGTCAGCACGCTGCCCTGGATGCCCAGCAGGAAATGCGGGTAGAGAACGCTGGCGAACAGGTCGCGCGCCTGCCAGTCCTCCAGTCCCTCGACCGGCGGCAGGCCGGGCGGCATTTCGGAATGCGCCGCGGGCATGTGAAGGATGGACCAGGGACCGTCATTGTCCGGTATGCGGGAATCGCGTGCGTGATAGGCAGGTTCGAAGGTTTCCGGATGCACCGCGATATGGTGGTAGGCCTCCATGAAATTTTCGACCAGCACCTTCCAGTTCCAGTGGCTGTCGAATTCCAGCGTGCGGACGACGGCCATCTCATTGAGCCTGAACGCTTCGAAATAGGTCTCGAATGTCTTCACTTGCGGCGCGAAGGGCGCGGCATTCGCGTCGAAATTCGCCAGAATGAATCCCTGCCAGATTTCCATGCGAAACTGCGGCAGCCGGCACCCCGGTTCCGCAAATGCCTCTGCGCCTTCCATCAGCGGGGCCCGGACAAGCTGGCCCGACGTGTCATAGCTCCAGGCATAATAGGGACAGGTGAACAGTTTGCGGTTGCCTGCGCCCTCTGCGACCTGCGCGGCGCGGTGGAGGCAGGTACGCGACATGACCCGGATCTGGCCATCATGGCCGTGGACGATCATGATCGGCTGGCCCAACAGGTCCATCGACAGATAATCCCCGGGCTTGGCGACCTGATCGGTGCGGGCGAGCGGCAGCCAGCTCTTGCGGAATATCGCCTCGGTCTCCCGGGCGAATACATCGTCATTTGTATAGGCTGCAGGCGGCAATGTGCTGGCCCTGGCCAGCGGCTGCCTTACCCGTTCGATCTCGTCGGCGTCCAGGCCGGGCAATTGATGTGTCATGATGATCCTCCCGCCTCAAAGATGACACATGCGTCAACTTTTGTCGACCATATCCGGGGCGCCCGGAAAAGCGCTGCGGCAGACCCGATCACGCGTGTTTGATCGCGCGCGGCAGAAGCGTTACGGGCGCTGTCCACGCGGATGGATTATGTCTCGGCAACAATCCGAGGACCTTTTGTCATGCAACTCTCCCGAGCCCTGCTCGCCGCGGCCCTCATGGCCCTGCCGCTTGCCCTGCCGGCCGGGGCCCGGAATATCACGGGCGGCACAAGCGAGGAGACGGACATGGCCAAGGCCCAGCACGCAGAATGGACACGCCTGCTGACGAAATACATCCACGCCGCCGATGATGGTATTAACCGGGTCGACTATGGCGCGCTGAAAGGCAATCCCGCCGACAGGGCAGCGCTGGACGCCTATATTGCCGGATTTGCCGGCATGGACCTGTCCGGCTCGGACAATGCCGCCTTCGCGGCCTGGGCGAACCTCTACAATGCCGTCACCGTCCGCTACATCGCTCAAAAATACCCCGTCGGATCAATCAAGGAGGGGCACATCTTCGGCGGGCCGTGGAAGAAGATCGTGGTGACCGCCGGCGGGCGTGATGTGTCGCTTGACGATATCGAGCACAAGATCCTGCGGCCGACATTCAATGACCCGCGCGTGCATTATGCGATCAATTGCGCCGCGTTCAGCTGCCCGAACCTGATGCGCAAGGCCTGGGAGCCAGCGACGCTCGACAGGGATCTCGACGGCGCAGCCCGCGCCTATGTCAACAATCCCCGCGGCGTGACCGTCACAGACCGCGGCCTCGTCGTCTCCTCCATCTATGACTGGTTCGCTGTCGACTTCGGCGGGTCGAAACAATCCGTCATCGACCATTTGCTGAAATATGCCGATACTGGCCTTGCCGCGCAGATCCGGGCCAATCCGAAGATCCGCTCCTATCATTATGACTGGTCACTCAATGACACCGAATAATACGCCCACCCTCAAGCCGACCCCGCTCGCAGTCCGTCTCTGGCCGCTCTACGTCATAGGCGCCGGGCTTCTCGCGGCCTGGGCGTTCGGCCTGTTCGACTATCTCTCGCTCGAAACCCTGCGCACACAGCAGGATGCCCTGCGCGGCTTTGTCAATGAACACCTGGTCCTGGCTGTCGGCGCCTATGTGCTGATCTATGCCGCCGCGACACTGTTCATGATCCCCGGCGCGCTCTGGATCACGATTGCCGGCGGGTTCCTGTTCGGCCTGCTTGGCGGCACGCCTGCCACGGTCGTTGGCGCAACACTTGGAGCGAGCCTCCTCTTCTTCGCCGCCCGCACGTCGCTCGGAGTCACCCTTCAGGAACGCGCCGGGCCCTTCGTCCAGAAAATGGAACGCGGCTTCCAGGAAGATGCGCTCTCCTACATGTTCGCCCTGCGCTTCCTGCCCGTCGTGCCATTCCCGGTTGCCAATATCGCGCCTGCCATCCTCGGCGCGAAGTACCGCGACTATGCCATCACCACCGCGCTTGGCATCATTCCCGGCGTCATCGCCTATACATGGATCGGTGCCGGCCTCGGCGCGACCTTCGCGGCCGGCGAAGACCCGAACATTGCGAGTATCGCCCGCAACCTCGTCCCGGCCTTCGCGGCCCTCGGCGTGGTGTCGCTGATCCCGGTCGCCTACAAGAAACTCTTCTCAAAAAAAGCTGCCAAGCTGGAAAGCGCAAGCTGATGCACGATACGAAACTCCCGGTCACGGATCACAAGGCAGACCTGGTTGTCATCGGCGCAGGGTCCGGCGGCCTGTCAGCAGCGGCAGGCGCGGCCATGTTCGGCCTCAAGGTTGTGCTCTATGAAAAGCACGAGATGGGCGGCGACTGTCTGAACTATGGCTGTGTACCGTCCAAGGCCTTGCTCAGCGCAGCAAAAGCGGCCCAGTCTGCGCGAGATGCCGCCAGGTATGGCGTCACCGTCTCGGCGCCCATAACAGACTGGGACGTGGTGAAGGCGCATGTCCGCCGCGCCATTGAGACGATTGCCCCGGTCGACAGCCAGGAGAGGTTTGAAGGCCTCGGCGTGACGGTTATCCGCGAGGCGGCGAGCTTCGCCGACCCAGACACGATCACGTCCGCGACATCCCGTACCCGTGCCCGCCGAATTGTGGTTGCCACGGGCTCAACCGCTTTCATCCCGCCCATCGAGGGACTCGCGGAAGCGCCCTACCTGACCAATGAGACCATTTTCTCGATGCCGGATTTTCCGGAGCATCTGGTGATCCTCGGCGGCGGCCCCATCGGCATGGAAATGGCGCAGGCCTTTACCCGGCTTGGCGCGAAAACGACAGTCATCGAAATGGGCCGCGCCCTCGGCAAGTCTGATCCAGCCCATGCAGCCGTTGCAATCGGCGCCCTGCGCAAGGAAGGCGTCACCATCCTTGAAGGCCACAAGGCCGTGCGGGTGTCCACGGACGGCAAGCGGATCCAGGTCTACACCAAACATGACGGCGCATCGCCCGTGGTCGAAGGCAGCCACCTTCTGGTCGCCGTGGGCCGGCGGACCATGCTCGACGGGCTGAACCTGGAGGCCGGCAAGGTCGACCATGACCGCAAGGGCGTCATCGTCGGCGACAATCTCCGCTCACGCAGCAATCCGCGCGTCTGGGCACTGGGGGATGCCGCAGGACGCGAACAGTTTACGCATGTTGCCGGCTGGCACGCATCCGTCTTCGCCCGCCGCGCCTTCTTCAAACAGGGCACCAAGGCCGACAGCCTGCCCATCCCGTCAGTGACCTACACATCTCCGGAAGTCGCCCAGATCGGCATGACCGAAGCCGAAGCGCGCGAAAAGCATGGTGACGCGATCACGACGTCCTCATTTGCGTTCCACGAGAACGACCGCGCCATTGCCGAGGACAAGACGCTCGGCGAAGCCAAGCTGGTCATCCGCAAGGGCTCTCTGGTGGGGGCCTCGATTGTCGGCGATGGCGCGGGCGAAATCCTGCAGGTCATTGGCGTGGCCATGTCGAACGGCCTGAAAGTGAAAGACCTCACCAATTTCATCTCACCCTATCCGACCCGCTCTGAAGTGGTGAAGCGCGCGGCATCCGCACACTTCACGGATACGCTGTTCAGCCCTTCGGCGAAGCGTCTTGTCGGCTTGCTCCAACGCATCCCGTAAGCTAGTTCACGCTGGGTGAACGACGATATCCGGACCGCCCCTTCACGCGACCTGCCCGCACCATCGTCCTCGCGCTGGTTCGAAAGCCTGTCATTTCGCCTGTTTGTCCTGACGCTGGCGTCGATCCTGCTGGTTGAAGCGCTGATTTTCGTGCCCAGCGCTTCGGGCTTCCGCAATGCCTGGCTGCAGGAACGGGTCCAGGCCGCCCGCACTGCCGCCCTTGCGCTTGACGCCGCCCCGTCGCGCAACGTGTCAGACGAACTGTCCGACGAGTTGCTAAGGAGCGCGGAAGTGCTGGCGGTGACCGAGATCGAAGACGACATGCGCTTCCAGCTCCTGTCGACGCAGCAAGCCATCACGGGCAACATGTACGGGCTCGACCTGCGGGAGTCGACCATGGTCAGCCGGTCGTTTTCCGCGATGGGCGCCTTCTTCGCGCCTGATGACCGTGTCCTCGTCATTCTCGCCGATGGCTCTGCCCCTGGCCGGGTGATCGAGATTGTCGTGCCGCAGGCGCCGTTAAAGGCGGCCATATCGGCCTATGCGCGCCGCATTGCCGCGCTCTCGCTGCTGATTGCCTTCATTGCGGCCGGCATCATCTATGTCATGCTTCACTTGCTGGTCGTGCGCCCGATGCGCCGCGTAACACTCAGTGCCGAGCAGTTCCGTGACGACCCAGGGGCCTGGACGCGCCGCCTGACGCCCACGCGGCGGCGCGACGAGATCGGCCGGGCCCAGAATGCGCTCGCCGAAATGGAAGAAACCGTCGCGTCCAGTTTCCGCAACCGGGCCCACCTTGCCGAGCTCGGGTCTGCTGTCGCCAAGATCAACCATGACCTGCGCAACTCGCTCGCATCGGCGCAGCTCGTCTCCGATGTGCTCGCACGGTCGGAAGACCCGCGCGTGCAGAAAGCGGCCCCGCGCCTTGAACGGGCGCTCGAGCGCGCGATCAGCCTTGCCACGGATACGCTCGACTATGGCAAGGCCACGCCGCAAGCGGCCCGCATCGAGCGCGTGTCCCTCCATCCCGTGCTGGAAGAGGCCGCTGGCGAAGCCCTCGCGATCTATCCGGGGATTGGCTGGGACAACAAGGTGCCGCCCGAACTGAAAATAGATGCCGATCCTGACCATCTGCACCGCATTGCCAGCAATCTCCTGCGCAACGCCGCAGAGGCGATGAGCGCGCAGGCCGATGGGAGCGCCCGAATCATCGTATCTGTTTCCGCACACGGACTCGATGTCGCCGATACCGGCCCCGGACTGCCGGACTCGGCGCAAGAAAACCTGTTCAAGCCTTTTGCCGGCAGTACACGCCGCAATGGCACCGGCCTCGGCCTCGTTATCGCGCGGGAACTCGCGCAAGGCATGGGCGGCGACCTCGTCCTGGCCAGCACCGGACCGGACGGCACGGTCTTCCGACTCACGCTGCCGGGGCTTGGCGCGTGAACGCCTACGCCCCGCCGCAGGCGAAAGTCTGTTACATCCATGTCGATGCTGACCTGATCGTCATCGACAAGCCGGCTGAGCTGTTATCCGTGCCCGGACGGGGATTGGACAAGGCCGACTGCGCCCTTTCCCGTATCCAGACAGACTATCCTGAAGCCTTGACCGTGCACCGGCTCGACATGTCGACTAGCGGCCTCCTCGTGTTCGCCCGCTCGAAAACGTCGCAAAGGCGCCTGTCGATCCAGTTCGAGAAGGGCGTGATCGGCAAAATCTATATGGCAGACGTCTGGGGCCATCCAGTGCCCCTGACCGGACTGATCGACCTGCCGCTTGGCCAGGACTGGCCCAACAGGCCGCGCCAGAAAATTGACCATGACGCCGGCAAGCCGAGCCAGACCGAATATGTCACCATCGGCGCGCACGCGCAGGGCGCCCGCCTCGGCCTGACGCCGCTCACCGGGCGCACGCACCAGCTGAGGCTGCATCTCGCTGCCATAGGACACCCCATCCTGGGCGACGATCTCTATGCGCATCCCGAGGCCCTGGCCGCCGCGCCCCGGCTGCACCTTCACGCCACGCGGCTGGACCTGATCCATCCGGTCAGCAATGAGCGATTGGCGTTCGAAAGCCCCTGCCCTTTCTGACCCGGGATCGGGCCGCCCACTGAATTCAGCTTTCGGGAACGAGGCGCACTTCGGTCTTGCGGTTGAGCGGCACGTCGCCTTCGTCCGTCACGGCACCCTTGTCACCATAGGCCACAAGGTGCGCGCGCTCTGCGTCTACGCCGCGTGTCTTGAGCGCTTCCAGTACGGCCTCTGCCCGCGCAGCCGATATCGCCTGGTTCGCGACTTCATCGCCGCTCGCGTCCGCATGGCCTTCGATTTCGATCTTGTAGAGTTCGCAGCGCGCATACGTCTTCGAAACGGCATCGATAACGGCGTCGGACTCAGCCGACAGCTCGCTGGCGCCTTCATCGAAATAGATCGCGAATGTTTCCACAGAGCAGTCGGGGGCCGCCATGGCGGCATCGACCTCTGCCGGCGCGGCGGGCGGCGCGGGGTTCGACATGCAGGCGGCCATCAAAAACGGCGCAAACAGTAGGAATTGGTGTTTCATCAGACCCTCCGGCAACAGTGTTCAATTCCCCTGGGACGGAATGGTTCCGTCTCACAGGCGTTTCTTCGTTCTTCCCTCATGCGGGCGGGCCGTCGCAGGCGCCTCCGGCCAGTCATGCCTAGGATAGCGCCCCCGCATGTCCTTTGCCATGTCGCGATAGCCATTGTCCCAGAAGCGCGGCAGGTCCTGCGTCGTCGCCGCCGGTTTCATGCCCGGCGACAGGAGTTCCACGGTGACCGGCACACGGCCCGATGCAATCGCGGGATGGGTACCCAGCCCGTAAAAGGCCTGTGCCCGCGCCGACACGAGCGGCGCGCGCGGATCGATATAGTCGACCGATGCTGTCTGCCCGGATGGCAGTGTCAGCGACAGGGGCGCATGCAGCCTGAGCGCGTCCTGGACCGGCCAGTCCAGTGACAAGACCAGCGCGTCCCGCACATGGCCATCGCTTGGCACGCGCGCACCCTGCCGCTTCAGCAAAGGCATCAGCCATTCCTCTGCCTGCTCGCGCAGCTGTGCCTTTGTCATGCCGGGTGGCTCGATCAGTTTTGCCCGCTCCAGCACGGCCAGCCGCCCCAGCGTCTCGTCAACAACCCGCTCGGCGCCAATGGCGTCCAGCCCTTCGGCCAATACCGCATCCAGCATCGCCTTCGCCGCAACGCCCGGCGCGGGCTTGGGAAGGGGCGCCTCGGACAGCACGATCGCGCCCATCGCGCGGACCCGGCGCGCGGTAAAGCGCGCTGTCTTTGAATCAAACTCGGCGCGTTCCTCAGTCTGGACACCGCCCAGCGCCAGTGCATCGGCCTCGCTGAGTGGTGCGGCCAGCGTGATGCGCGCCTGCCCGCTGGCGCCGCCAAGGTCTGCGACGATCAGCCAGTCCGATTTCGCCAGCCCGTCCGTCTCGGCAAGCATGGCCGCCCGGCCAGACGCCATGAGGTAGACACCGGCGCTGCCCGGGCGGGCCCGCGCGATCTGGTCCGGCCACGCGCTC
>NZ_LADU01000116.1 GCF_000961795.1 Hyphomonas sp. BRH_c22 | reverse complement strand
GGCAATGGTTGGCGGCAACGGGCGGGGCGGCGCGGATCGTGCGCCTGCCGGGCATTTACGGGCCGGGCCGGTCTCCGTTCGGGCGGCTGCGGGATGGCAGCGCGACCCGCGTGGTGAAGCCGGGGCAGGTGTTCAGCCGGGTGCATGTCGAGGACATTGCGCGCGGGCTGGAGGCCATGCTGGGCAAGCCGGGCCTGACCGGCGTGTTTCACCTGTGCGATGACGAACCGGCCCCGCCGCAGGACGTTACGGCCTTTGCCGCCCGCCTGCTGGGCATGGCGCCGCCACCGGAAATGGCGATTGAGGCCGCCGGCCTCAGCGCGATGGCGCGCAGCTTCTATGCCGAGTGCAAGCGGGTGTCGAACGGGCGGACCAAGGGCGCGCTCGGCTGGCGGCCCGTGTATCCGTCCTACCGGGAAGGCCTGACGGCCGTGCTGGAGGAAGAACAGGCAATCGCCTGAGATCAGCCGCCGACGAGGGCCGGGCGGAAGGATTCCTTGCCGACGGGGGGCTGGCGTTCATCATAGAGGCGGACGACGCCCTTGCCGTCACGCTTGGCGCGGTAGAGCGCGGCGTCGGCACGCTGGATGCCGGTCTTGAATTCCCCTTCATTCTGCACGAAGGCGATGCCGACGCTGGCGCCGACAAACAGTACTTCGTTGCCGAAAAGGATCGGCCGGCCGATGCGGGCGATGCAGTGATTGCCGAAGGCCTGTATTTCCGCGCGGTCGTCCTGTTCGGAATAGAGCACGACAAATTCATCACCGCCTGTGCGGAAGGATTTGGCGCGGCCGCGGCTGAGCTTTGTCAGACGCTGGCCGATGACGCGCAGCACGGCATCCCCCGCTTCATGGCCATGCGTGTCGTTGATTTCCTTGAAGCCATCAAGGTCGATGGCGAGGACGGCCGTGCAGGGCGGTTCGGTGCGCTGCTTCGGGCTGTCAAAGGCGGAGTCCAGCTTGCGGCGATTGAACAGGCCGGTCAGCGGATCGGTCACGGCGCTGGCTTCGGCCGCCTTGACCCGGTTGCTGATGGCCGAGCTGAACTGCAGCACGGTCAGGCAGAGCGCCATCGGCACGATGTAGTGATTGATCTCGAAATAAGGCGTGATGTTGAAAAGGCGCAGATACATCCAGACGGAGGCCAGGATGGATGGCGACCAGGCGAGCAGGACCATGCCAGCCCCGTCAACGCCCCGGCGGTGCATGACCCAGACGCCGGCCAGCACGATGATCGGGCCGATACTGGACATGATCATGTAGAGCGCCATGGCCAGGGGGGGCGGCAGAACGGAGATCAGGACCGATGCGGCGCACAGGACGGCGATCAGCATGATGACGGCGTTGAAAGCGGGCCAGCGCGAGCGGACATTCAGGAAGGACGCAATGAACAGGCCGCCAAGGGCCGTGCTGGCCGCCTGCAGCATGTTGATCAGGGTCATCGTGCCGATGTCGATGTGCGGCCAGAAGAAGGCTTTGCCGATGCCGGTCGAGAACAGGATATAGAGCGCGGCTGAAAGGCAGAAACCGACATAGAGCCGATAGGCATTGTGCTGCGAGGTGCGGGCGACCGAAATGGCATAGGCCGTGAACGTGCAGATGATCCCGATGATCAGGAACTGGAGGGCGATGCTCCCTTTCGACCATAACTGGAAATCCGCACTGGCATGCAGCCACATGGGCAGCACGACAATCGTATTGCTGTGAACCCGCAGATACAGCGTGCGCGACGCCTGCGCCGGAACATCGACTTCAAAAGCCGGGAAGGGGTCTGGAATTGCGATGCCGGACCGGGCAACCGCCGAACCGGCGCGGCCCTGCTGTTCAACACCCTGCGCATCGACAAGGTAGGCATCCACGACTTCAAGATAGGGAAACCGGATCACCAGGTTGCCGCGCAGGGCGGTCTCGCTGGAATTGACCAGGTCGGCCCTGATCCAGATGTCGCCGGACTGGCCGGAGCCATGAAACGTATCGGCCGGGCTGGGGTGGAAGACAATCTTGCTGTCGGGCTGTATGACCTGATCGAGCGTCACGGCCGGATCGACGTCCTCGGCAATCGCGATCCTGCCGCCAATCCCGATGCGCCCGTCAAGGCCGCCAACTTCGATCGGCTGCGCTTCCGACGGGAAGGTCAGCGAAACGACGACAACCACAAGCAGGCTGATGAATCGGCTGATGAAACGCATAATAGTCTTTCGCGGCACTTTGAAATCCAGGAGGAGCGCGTGCTCCACATTGGGATTAATGCCACGAAATCAGCTATTTATGGTTAGATCATCAGGCCGGATTTGCGCTGTTCTGTACAGGTCCTGTTAACGAAATGGCCGTGCAGGATCAGCGGGGCGGGCGACCGCCGCCGGGACGCTCGCCGCGAGGGGCGCCCTGCATCCGGTCCTGGGCCTGCGTACGGGCCGGGGCATCGATCAGCATTTCAGGCCGGGTGAGGCGCAGGTCATGGTCCCTGTCGAGCCGGGCGAACTCGCTGGTGAGGCGGTTGCGGAACTCGGCTTCGGAAACCTCGCCGTCGAAGTTTGCGTCAAAGGCAGTATGGTTGGGCAGGGCATCTGCGTCACCCAATGCGCAGACGGACCATTCGGCCAGCGACAGGGCCGAGACGCCCGCGCGGCCCTTGTTGCTGAAGCCCTTCCATTCATGCGCAATGCCATGGGCCAGTTCGGCCTCGTCGATGACATGGTTCTGGTCCCTGTCCATGCCGGAGAAGAGGAGCGCGACCGGGCGGGCGATCTTGCCGCCCTGGATGCCGGCGGCCCCAGTCTGAAGGACACTGCCCTCGCGGGGCGGCTGGCCGCCGGAGGCGCAGGCGGTCGTGAGCGTGAGGGCGGCAAGACATGCGGCCGCGGCGACGCTGCGAGTGTGGGGAGACTTCATTGCGAGGGGAACCTTCCAGCCTGGTTTTGTGTCAGGCCTGAACGATGCGGCCCGGCCGTTCCGTCGGAGCGTTACGCATTTGTAATTGCGCTCCCGGGCCGTTGGCGGATCATTTTCGGGATCACGGCCGGGCAAATTCGTGCTAGAGGAGAATTACCAACAGACAGGGACTTCTGACCGGCTGGGTGGCAAGTCCCGCGACAAGGGGATGGACAATGACACACAGGATTTTCGTGATGGCCGTGAGCGCTGTCGCACTGACCGGCTGCAGCCATATCAAAGAGTGGATGTATGGCCCGGATACGGCGGACACGGCAGTCGCGCCGGCCGCGGACCTGGTGGCCACGCCGCCTGAAGCCGAGACGCAGGATGTGGCGGCCATGGCCGGCGCGCCGCTGTTCGAAGGCATGGGCAACTTCCACCGCGAGATCACGACCTCGAGCCCGGACGCGCAGAAATATTTCGACCAGGGCATGGTACTGGCCTTCGGCTTCAACCACGCGGAATCGATCCGCTCGTTCAAGGCAGCGCAGAAGCTCGACCCTTCGTGCGCGATGTGCTTCTGGGGCGAGGCGATGGCGACGGGGCCGAACATCAATGTCACCAGCAAGGGCAAGGCGGTGATGTCTGATGCCGACCGGGCCTCGGCCTTTGCGGCGATCAACAAGGCGATTGCGCTGAAGGACACAGCGAGCCCGGCCGAGCAGGCGCTTATCGAGGCCATGGCGAAACGCTATAATGGCGATCCGTCCACCTCGCGCGAGCCGCTGGACGTGGCCTATGCCGAGGCGATGGGGCAGTATGTGGCCGATCATCCGGGCGACCATGACGCGGCGGCCATGTATGCCGAGGCGTGGATGAACACGATGCCGTGGGACTACTGGTCCGCCGACGGAGAACCGAAGCCCGAGACGGTGAAGGTGATCGCGGCGCTGGAGGAGATTATCGCGGAGGCGCCGGACCATCCGCTGGCGCTGCACCTCTATATCCACGCGGTGGAAGCCTCGAAGGATCCGGGCCGGGCCGAGGATGAGGCCGACAGGCTGGCCGGGCTGGTGCCGGGCTCTGGCCACCTTGTGCACATGCCGGCGCATATCTACTGGCGCGTCGGGCGCTATGACGACGCGGCGAAGGCCAATATCACGGCGGCCAAGGTGGACGAGGACTATATCGCGCAGTGCAATGCGCAGGGCTTCTATCCGGCGCTGTATTACCCGCACAATATCCACTTCCTGTGGGCGGCGGCGAGCATGTCGGGCCAGCGCGAGATGGCGCTGGAGGCCGGGCAGAAAGTGGCGGACAATGTCCGTCTGGAGCAGATCGAACAATTCCCGACCGTGGAATTCTTCAAGACGATCCCGCTCTTGTCGCTGGTCCAGTTCGGGCAGTGGGAGGATGTTCTGGCGACACCGCAGCCGCCGGAGACGCTCGATTACTCGAATGCGATCTGGCATTATGCCCGCGGCGTTGCGGCCGCCCGTACCGGCGCCATGGAGATGGCGCAGGACGAACGTGCGGCGCTGGCCGGCATGAAGGACAGTGTGCAGATCAGCTTCCTCGATACAGCGGACTATCCGGCCAGCACGCTGCTGACGATTGCGGACGAATTGCTGCAGGGCGAGATTGCCAGCGCCGAGGCGCGCCATGAGGCGGCGATCGCGCACTTCACACTGGCAGTCGCGGCGCAGGATACGCTGCCCTATATGGAGCCGCCATTCTGGTACTATCCGACGCGGCAATCGCTGGGCGAGGCGCTGGTTGCGGCAGGCAAGCATGCCGAGGCCGAAGCGGTCTACCGCAAGGACCTGGAAGACTATCCGCACAATGGCTGGTCGATGTCGGGCCTGATCAAGGCGCTGAAGGCGCAGGGCAAGACCGAAGAGGCCGCCGAGATGACGCACATGTTCGACATTGTCTGGCGCAACTCGGACGTGGAGCTCGACGGTTCGCGGCTCTAGGCCAGGGTTGCGGCCATCTCGTCACAGGTGGCGAGGAGGCGGGCAATGTCCTGCTCGCGGCTGAGGCGGTGGTCGCCGTCCTTGATGAGGGTGATTGTCAGGTCCTCGGCGGTCATCACGTGGACGAGGCGGGCGGCATGGGTCCATGGCACGTCGGCGTCCTGCATGCCCTGAAGGATGCGGACCGGGCCATTGAAGGCGACGGGCGCGTCGAGGATCTGCCACTGGCGGCCATCCTCGATGAGGGCGCGGGTGATCGTGTAGGGCTCGTCATAGTCTGACGGGCGCAGCGTGAAGCCCTGCTGCATGATCTCGGCCTGGGCCGCGGCGGAAAATTCCGGCCACATCAGCTTTTCGGTAAAGTCCGGCGCGGGCGCGATGAGGACGAGGCCTTTCACGCGGTCCGGGCGGGCGATGGCGCTGAGCAGGGCCATCCAGCCGCCCATGCTGGAGCCGACAATGACCAGGGGGCCGTCCGTTTGCGTATCGATCGCGGCGAGCGCGTCGGCGCGCCACTGGCTGACCGTGCCGTCTTCAAATGCGCCGTCTGACTGGCCATGGCCGGAATAGTCGAAGGCGAGAAAACCGTGCCCGGTGCGGGCCGCCCAGTCCTCGACGCGCATCACCTTGGAGCCGGTCATGTCAGACTTGAAACCGCACATCCAGACAAATGTCAGCTGGCCGGTACTGGCGGCGCGGCGGCGAAAGGCGAGGCGGTTGCCGCCCGGCGTGGTGAAATAGGACGTTGTCATAACCCTTCCGTTCCTCCATCTGTTTCGCCTGTCAAGCGAGCGAGGGGCGAGAGCGGCTTTGGACGAATTCCCGGACATGACCGGCAAGACCATCCTGCAGGTGGCGCCCGAACTGTCAGCCGGCGGTGTCGAGCGCACCGTGCTGGAGATGACCGAGGCGATTGTCGCTGCCGGTGGCCGCGCCCTGCTGGCCAGCAGGGGCGGCCGGCTGGAGGAGGAGTTTGCGGCTTTGGGCGGGGACCTGTTCCGGATGGACGCCAAGTCCAAGAACCCGCTGGTGCTGGCGCGCAACGCGCAGCGGCTGAAGGGCCTGATTGCGCGGGAAGGCGTTCACCTTGTGCATGCCCGTTCGCGCGCGCCGGCCTGGAGCGCCTACTGGGCGGCGAAGGCCGTTGGCGTGCCCTTCGTGACCACCTATCACGGGGCCTATTCGGGCAAGACCAGGCTGAAAAAGGCCTATAATTCGGTGATGGCGAAGGGTGACCTCGTGATTGCCAATTCCAACTGGATCGCCGCGCATGTGGGCGCCGAGCATGGCGTGCCGGCGGAGCGGATCGTGACGATCCCGCGCGGCGTGGACCTTGAGAGGTTTGATCCTGCCGCGGTGGCGCCGGAACGGGTCGAGGCGGTCCGCGCCCACTGGGGCATTGCGGGCGACAAGCGCCTGACCCTGCTGCTGCCGGGGCGTTTGACCGAGTGGAAGGGCCAGCTGGTCGCCATCGAGGCCTTGGGCATGATGGAAGTGCAGGAGCTGAGGGGCCTTGTGCTGGTGCTGGCGGGCGATCCGCAGGGGCGGGCCGGCTATGTGACGAAACTTGAAGACGCGATCCTGGCGCACAAGCTGGGCGGGACGGTGCTTCTGGCCGAGCATGAGCGCGACATGCCCGCCGCGTGCCTGGCGGCAGATGTGGTGCTGACCCCGTCGATCCGGCCGGAAGCCTTTGGCCGCGTGGCGGTGGAGGCATCGGCCATGGGGCGGCCGGTGATCGTGGCTGATCATGGCGGCGGGCGCGAGACGGTGATCGAGGGCGAGACCGGCGCGCGGGCCGAACCGGGCAATCCGGCCGCGCTGGCGGGGGCGATAAGGGCCCTGCTGGACATCGGCGCATCGGCCCGGGCGGGCATGGGAAAAGCTGGCCAGGCGCATGTCAGGGCGCATTTCTCCAAGCGGGGGCTTCAGGCGGCGACGCTTCATGTCTATAAGCGGTTGCTGGAGTAGGGACCAGATACGCAGGGATGGCGAAGACAGACACAGAGGTGAGCCCGGTGAACCCCGGTGCCCATGCCAAGGAAGTGCTCGTTATCAAACTGAGCGCGCTGGGCGATTTTGTGCTCGCTTTGGGCGCGATGAAGGCCGTGCGCGAGATGCACCTGTCGGCGCGGATCACCTTGCTGACGACGCCTTTCTTCGAGGAATTCGGGAAACTGTGCCCCTATGTCGACCGGGTGGAGACCGATGGCCGGCCCGAGGGCATGAAGGCGACGGCGGCGCTGATCCAGCGCATCCGCAAGGCGGATTACGACATCGTCTATGATTTCCAGACCAGCGGGCGGACGCGCAATTATTTCACCGCGCTGAACCGGTCGGGCAAGGCACCGCTCTGGTCGGGCCACCATGAGAAGGCGGCCTTCTTCCATGACAATGCCGAGCGCGGGAAGATGCACTCGATCGACCGGCTGGCCGAGCAGCTGGAAGTGGCCGGCGTGGCGCCGGGCGGGCGCTGGCTGGGCACCAGCGCGCCTTTCCCGGACCTGTCATGGGTGCGCCACAAGCTGGGCGACACGCCGCGCCTGCAGCCGGCCTATTTCGCCCTGACACAGCCCTACATGCTACTGATCCCGGGCGCCTCGGCGCACCGCGAGGCCAAGCGCTGGCCGGAAGCCCACTATGCCGAACTGGCGACGCGGATTGCCGACAAGGGCATCATGCCGGTGATCATTGGCGGCAAGGCGGAAGGCCCGTTGGCGCATGAGATCGTGCGGCGCGAGCCGCGGGTGAAGAACCTGGTGACCCGCACCGACCTGTTCCAGATCGTGACGCTGGCCGAGAAGGCGTTGTTCGTGGTGGGCAATGATACCGGCCCGATGCACATGGCGACCCTGGCCGGGGCGCCGGGCATCGCCCTGTTCGCGCTGACCGAGAGCGACCCGGACCATTCGGCCCCGCGCGGCCCGAAAGCGCCGGTCATCATCAATTCGGCCCCGACGCTGAAAGAGCTGAGCGTGGATGATGTCTGGCAGTCGGTCAGGGCGCTTGGGCTGTTGCCTGCTTGACTTCACCTGAAATAGCGCACAACCGAAGCGCCTTGATGAATAGGCCAACCACTGGCATATTCACCAAGCCTATGAACAGCCACAAAGGAGACAGGCCATAGCTCGCAGACCAGACCAGGGTGGACCGCAGAAACAGGTCGGCCCACGCACCAATGAAGACATCACCGCCGCCAAGGTTCTCCTGATTGACGAGAACGGCGAAAAACAGGGCGTGATGCCCCTTGCAGCAGCCCTTGATGCGGCGCGCGAGGCGAGCATGGACCTTGTGGAAGTTTCCCCCGACCAGGAAGTGCCGGTCGTGAAGATCCTCGACTATGGCAAGCTGCGTTTCGAGGAACGCAAGAAGAAGGCGGCTGCCAAGAAGAAGCAGCGCTCGAGCGAACTCAAAGAAATCAAGATGCGCCCGAACATCGACACGCATGACTATGAGGTCAAGGCGCGCGCGATGCAGCGTTTCTTCGAGGATGGCGACAAGGTGAAGGTGACCCTGCGTTTCCGTGGCCGCGAAATGGCGCACCAGCATCTGGGCATGCAACTGCTTGAACGGGTGCGGGTGCATTTCGAGGAGACCACGAAAGTGGAAACCGAGCCGAAGCTGGAAGGCCGCCAGATGACCATGGTGCTGGCACCGCGATGAGGCGGCTGGCGGGCCTGGCCCTGATGCTGGTGGCCGCCTGCAGCGCGCCTGTGCCGGTCGAGACCGAAGGCGAAGCACCCCCTGCCGGGGTTTCGGAGCCTGACAGTGTGGCGAAACCGGAGATGGACGTTTTGGACCGCGTTCAAGACACGTGCGGGATGGCCGCCTTTGAATCCTATATCGGGCAGCCGGCCGCGAACATTCCCGCCGCCGACCTGCCGGACCGCGCCCGCATCGTCGGGCCGGACACGCAGGTGACGATGGACTATGCCGAAGGCCGCCTGAACGTGCTGACCGATGAAGCCGGAAGGGTGATCGGCCTGAAGTGCGGGTGATGAACTGAATTCCATTCAATCGCATTATGATTGACCTGCATGCGAATCGATTGTCCAATGGGCTTGGATGAGCGCTGATCCGCAATAGCCACCATTTGGTGCAGAGCCGCGGGCGCACCCAAGAAGGAAAGCAGGCTAAAATCCTGTGGTTTCCTTGATTCCGAAGGTTGAACCAAAATTTTGAAGCCCCGCCTCTGTGCGGGGCTTTTCTATTTGTACCGACAGAAATTTTTCTTCGGTAGTTGGAGGGCGATCAATGGATCCGGTCCTCAGCCTGCTTGGAACCTTGGTAAACATTATCTCGGTGATGCTTCAGATGCGTCCTCAACGAAAAGTCAGCCAGGAATTTGAGTGCGAACGTGAGACTTCTCACGATGTCTCAATTCGCGGCGTGATCTCGTGGCGGAAAACATCCAAGGTGAAAAGTCGGCGCACCCACTCTGACCACTAAGCCCTGAGCGACTGTGCTTTGGGCTTTGAAGCCTCTTAGCGGAGGAGGGGGTAGCTTTTGCCAACTTCAGCGCCAAAAGCCGGACGGGCGGTTTGGCCCTCCGGTTTCGGGTTGTGTGGCGGGCGGAGGAACAGGGGCCGCTTCGCATTATGACAAGACACGGGATAGACAGGGTCGCGTACCCTGTCCCTCCGCTGCCGGGGGATTGTGGCCCCCATGAGGGCAGGGGGGAAACCTGCCGTCATGACAGGGCCAATACTGCCCCGGAATGCCTTGCGGTCGGACAGATTCGGGGCTTTTTCCGGCCGCGCAGCGTATCGGCCCGGCGCGGGTGGGGGACAGGCCCTCACTTTTCCGGCGATTTGCGGTGCAAACGTCTGCTGAATCGGGCATCCGGCCCCTTGATTCTCTGTTCCTGATCCGTCATAAGCCGCCTCTTCCGAGTGGTGCGGGCGAACGGCATGCCCCTCTGCTCATGAACTGACCAAGGGCCGCCCACGGGTGAGAGCTCGCTAAAGGAGATGAAAATGCCGAAGATGAAGACCAAGAAAGCCGCTGCAAAGCGGTTCAAGATCACGGCAACCGGAAAGCTCAAGCACGGTGTTGTGGGTAAACGCCACCGTCTTAGCAGCCATAATGCGAAATACATCCGCCAGAACCGGGGCACGAAAGTGGCCGCGCACGCTGATGTCGCCCGCGTCATGAAGAAGTTCCTGCCTTACGGCCTCTAGGCTTTTCCCGTTTTCCCCCCGATCTTGACTTAGGAGGCCACCATGCCCCGTTCACGCAATAAAGTGCCGGCCCACGCCCGCCACAAGAAAATCATCAAGCAGGCCAAAGGCTTCCGCAACCGTTCGAAGAACACGTTCTCGAACGCCAATGCGGCTGTCTGGAAAGCCGGCCAGTACGCCTATGTCGGCCGCAAGGTCAAAAAGCGCAAATTCCGCTCGCTCTGGATCCAGCGCATCAACGCGGCTGTGCGCATCCACGACGACGAGCTGACATATAGCCGCTTCATCGACGGCCTGACCAAGGCCGGTATCGAGGTTGACCGCAAGGTCATGTCCGACATCGCAATCCGCGAACCCGACGCGTTTGGCGCACTGGTCAAGCAGGCGAAAGCCGCGCTCGCCTAGGCTGCACCCGCGTGCTGCAAATCAGGAGAGCCCGGCCCCCAAGGCCGGGCTTTTCCTTTTGGCGTTTGCATGATGACCCGAAGCGACTAGAAAGCGCGCAGAATCCCAGGAGAGGCTGAAACCTTGTCTGATATCAGTACGATCGAGAAAGAAGCCCTTGCGGCGATTGCGGGTGCGGCGAGCCTGGACGCGCTGGACGCGGTGCGCGTGGCCGAGCTGGGCAAGAAGGGCCGCGTGTCGGGCCTGATGGGCGCGCTGGGCAAGATGAGCCCCGAAGAGCGCAAGGAAAACGGGCCGAAGCTGAACGCGCTGAAAGTGGCCGTTGACGAGGCTGTTCGGGTCCGCAAGGCGGCGCTGGAGGCCGAGGCGCTGGAAACGCAGCTGGCGACCGAGAAGGTTGACCTGACGCTGCCGCCGGCGCCCGGCCCGCGCGCGGGCACGCTGCACCCGGTGATGCAGGTGTTCGAGGAGATCGCGGCGATCTTCGGCGACATGGGCTTCACCGTGGCCGAGGGCCCGGACATCGAGGACGACTGGCACAATTTCACGGCGCTGAATTTCCCCGCAGGCCACCCGGCCCGCGAGATGCATGACACATTCTTCCTGGAGGCGCCCGAAGGCGGCGACCCGAAAGTGCTGCGCACGCATACGAGCCCGGTGCAGGTGCGCACCATGATGAGCCAGAAGCCGCCGCTGCGCATCCTGGTGCCGGGCCGTGTCTACCGCAATGACTGGGACGCGACGCATACGCCGATGTTCCACCAGGTCGAGGGCCTCGTCATCGAGGAGGGCATCCATATGGGCCATTTGAAAGGCTGCCTGATCGATTTCGTGAAGGCTTTTTTCGAGGTGGACAATGTCGTGGCGCGCTTCCGCCCGCACTTCTTCCCGTTCACCGAGCCGTCGGCCGAGATGGACGTGCAATGCCTGCGCGAAGGCGGCACGGTGGAAGTGGGCAAGGGCACGGACTGGCTGGAAGTGCTGGGCTGCGGCATGGTGCATCCGAACGTGCTGCGTAATTGCGGGCTGGACCCGGCGACGCACCAGGGCTTTGCCTTCGGCATGGGCGTGGACCGTCTCGCCATGCTGAAATACGGTATGCCGGACCTGCGGCCCTATTTCGAGGCGGATCCGCAATGGACGCGCCATTATGGTTTCGCGCCGTGGACGACGCCGTCCGTGAGCGGAGGGCTCAGCTGATGAAATTCACGCTATCCTGGCTGTCCGACCACCTTGCGACCAAGGCCGGACTGGACGAGATCCTGGCGCTGATGCTGAAGGCGGGGCTGGAGGTCGAAGAAGTTACCGATCCGAACCAGACGCTGAAGGATTTCACCGTCTGCAAGGTGATCGAGGCGGTGCCGCATCCGGACGCCGACAAGCTGCGCGTGTGCACGGTGGAGACTGTGGACGGCACCAAGCAGATCGTGTGCGGCGCGCCGAATGCGCGTGCGGGCATGACGGCGATCTATGCCGGGCTGGGCACCTATATTCCGGGCCTCGACTTTGCGCTGGACAAGAAGCCGCGCGCCATTCGCGGCGTCGAAAGCCACGGCATGATGTGTTCCACCAAGGAACTGAATGCGGGCGAGGACCATGACGGGATTGCCGACCTCGACGATTCCCTGCCGCTGGGCATGCCGGCGGCGCAGGCGCTGGGCCTGAACGATCCGGTGATCGATTTTGAAGTGACGCCGAACCGGCCCGACTGGCTGGGCGTGCAGGGCATTGCGCGCGATCTGGCGGCGGCCGGTGCCGGCCGGTTCATCCGGTCGGACGCGAAGAAAGTGCCCGGCAGCTATGATTGCCCGATCGAGATAAAGCTCGAAGTGCCGGAAGCGTGCCCGATGTTTGCCGGGGCGATGATCCGCGGCGTGACGAATGGTCCGTCGCCGGACTGGATGCAGGCCCGCCTCAAGGCGGTGGGTATCCAGCCGAAATCGCTGCTGGTGGATGTGACCAATTATATCTCGCTGGACCGCGCGCGGCCGCTGCATGTCTATGATGCGGCCAAGCTGCGCGGCGCTGTCGTAGCGCGGCTGGGCAAGGCCGGCGAGACGCTGGATGCGCTGGACGGCAAGACCTACAAGGTGACGCCGGACATGTGCGTGATTGCTGATGGCAGCGGCGTGATCGGTCTGGGCGGCGTAATGGGCGGGGCCTCAACGGCGGTGTCGGCCGAGACGGTGGACGTGTTCATCGAGAGCGCCTGGTTCGATCCGCTGCGCACGGCGCGCACGGGCCGGACAACTGGCATTCATTCCGATGCGCGCTACAGGTTCGAGCGCGGCGTGGACCCGCAGAGCTGTATTGACGGGGTGAACCTGGCGCTGGAACTGATCCTGGCGCATGGCGGCGGCGCTGTGTCGAAACTGAGCGTGGCCGGGTCCATCCCGGCACGGATCGACAAGGTGACCTTCTATCCGGCCGATGTGGAACGCCTGACGGGCCTTGTCGTGAAGCTGCCGGAGATGCGCCGCATAATCAAAGACCTGGAATTCGACATCGAGGATGCGGGCGATGCCTGGTACCTGCTGCCGCCGAGTTTCCGGTTCGACATGGAACAGTCGGCTGACCTGGTCGAGGAAGTGGCGCGGCTGATCGGGTATGACTCGCTGCCGGTAACGTCGCTGCCGGAACTGGCAGGCGGGCGCCGGGCGATCACGACGCCGATCCAGGAACGGGTGCGCGTGTCGCGCCGCGTGATGGCGTCGCGCGGGTTCCTCGAGGCGGTGACATGGAGCTTCATGGCGAAGGATCATGCGGCGCTGTTCGGCAAGCTGGATCCGGCGCTGACCGTGGCCAACCCGGTTGCGAGCGAGCTTAACCAGATGCGCCCGTCGATCATCGGCAACCTGGCCGTGGCCGCCCAGCGCGCCGCCAATCATGGCGAACGCGGCGCACGCCTGTTCGAGGTCGGCCCGGTCTATCTGGGCGATGGCCCCAAGGACCAGCGCTGGGCCGCGGCGGGGATTGTGCGTCCGTCCAGTGAGCGCCACTGGCAGGGCGCGCCGCATGCCTATGATTCCTTTGCAGCGAAAGCCGACCTGTTCGCGGTGCTGGATGCGCTGGGACAGCCGGGCGAGCGGTTCGTGGTGGCGCCGCCGACCCAGCCGCACTGGCATCCGGGGCAGGCGGCCTGCCTGAAGCTGGGGCCGAAAGTGACGGTTGGCCATTTCGGCGCGGTGCATCCGGGCGTGCTGAAGGCGATGGGTATTGACGGGCCGATGTTCGGGTTCGAACTGAACCTCAATGCGCTGCCCCAGATGAAGGTGAAGCCGACGAAGACCAAGCCGGTGCTGCAACGCGCCGAGCTGACGCCGATCCGCCGCGACCTGGCCTTCCTCGTGGCCGAGTCTGTTCCGGCCGCCGACCTGGTCAAACACGCGACGGGCACGGACAAGCAGCTGATCGTTTCAGCCGATGTGTTCGATGTCTATCAGGGCAAGGGCGTGCCGGAGGGGCAGAAATCGGTCGCCTTCGAAATCATGATCCAGCCGCGCGAGAAGATGACGGACGAAGACATCCAGGGCCTGATGGACCGGGTTGTCGCGTCTGTCGCCAAAGGCGCGGGCGGCGTGTTAAGAGGCTAGGGAATCCGCGTTTCCGGGTAGGGGCTCAGTTTCGATGGTTGTGCACCAGATCGCCGTTCAGCAGGGCCTGCGCCACCGTTTGTACCGGGAACTTGTGCCCGAAGCGCGCGAGAGCGGCATTTCGCGCATCAACTGGCTGATCATCGTGCTGGTCCTGCTGAGTTTCGTCTCGCTGGCGCTGGAGACCGAGCAAACGCTGACCGCGCGCCCCGGATGGCAGCTGGGCTTCGACATCTTCAATGTCGTTGTGGTCACGGTTTTTGCCATCGAATACGTGATGCGTGTCTATGTCAGCGGGCTGAGCGCGGAATATGCCGGGTTCAGGGGCCGGTTGCGCTACATGACGCGGTTCCATTCGATCGCGGACCTGCTGGCCTTCCTGCCGGAAATGATTGTCCTGATCCTGGGCGGCGGGATGCCGCTGGTAGCGCTGCGCGTCTTCCGCCTTTTCCGGCTGATCAAGCTGGCGCGGTTCGTACCCGCCTTCGATGTGCTGGGCGCGGCGGTGCAGCGGGCGGGATCGCAGCTTCTGACGACGCTCGCGCTGGCGCTGGCGCTGGTCTATGTCTCGGCCGTGGCGCTCTATTTCATTGAAGGAGTAGGCGGCAAGCAGCAGGAGATGTTCCAGTCCATCCCGCGGGCGATCTGGTGGGCCATCGCGACGCTGACCACGGTCGGCTATGGCGATGTCTATCCCGTGACGCCGCTGGGGCGTATTTTTGCCTCCGTGATTGCCCTTGCCGGCATTGGCGTTGTGGCGCTGCCGGCGGGTGTGTTTGCCAGCGCGTTTTCCGACGAGTTGCGCGAACGCGAGCTTGCCAAGCTGAAGGACAGGGTGGAGGAAATCGAAGCAGAAGCGGGCCTGCGGCCCGATATGGACGAGACCTGAGGCGGGCGCAGCCTGCGCATGGGAAAGGACCCGATGACCGATACAGAGAACCAGAGCGATTTCAGCGTGGCGATTGCCGGCGTGGCCGGGCGCATGGGGCGCCAGCTGGTGGCGAGCGCGCTGGATGCGGGCCTGTCCGTTGCGGGCGGCACCGAAGCGCCGGGCAAGGGGCCGTTTGACCGGGATATCGGTGAACTGGCGGGTCGGCGGATACTGGGCATCCGGCCGGTGACTGACCCGGTTGCCGCGGCGGCGGATGCCAGTGTCTGGATCGATTTCACCCGGCCCGAGGCCACGCTGGCGGCGCTGGACGCGCTCAAGCATACGCGCGTCAGCGGTGTCGTGATCGGCACGACCGGTTTCAGCGCGGCGCAGGAGCGGGAAATCGACCGGGCCGCAGCGCAGTTTGCGATCGTGAAGGCGGGCAATTTCTCGCTCGGGATCAACCTGTTGCAGGCGCTGACGCGGATTGCGGCGGGCCGGCTCGGCGAAGGCTGGGACATTGAAATCCTCGAGACCCATCATCGCCGCAAGGTGGATGCGCCATCCGGCACGGCCCTGATGCTGGGCGATGCGGCCGCCGAGGGGCGGGGCAGCGTGCTGGATGACCTGCGCAGCCCGCCCTATGACGGCCCGGACAGCGAGCGCCAGGCCGGGCAGATCGGCTTTTCGGTGCGCCGGATGGGCGACGTGATCGGCGAACATTCGGTGAGCTTCGGTTCCGACATGGAAATCCTGACGCTGACCCATACCGCGCTCGACCGGCAGGTCTTTGCCCATGGCGCCGTACAGGCGGCCAACTGGGTCAAGGGCCGCAAGCCCGGCCTTTACGGCATGGATGACGTGCTGGGGCTGGCTGGTGCGTCTGAGGCTGGCCCGGCAGAGCAACGGCTGAATCAGGGTTGACGCGGCGCTGAGGCGTGGCAGCATGACAAGTTCGTAAAGAATGGCCCTGGAAGGTTCCGGCATGATCGGCATTGTTGTCGTCAGCCATGGCAAGCTTGCACGCGAACTCGTCGCCGCGACGGAGCATGTCGTGGGCGAACAGCCTTGCTTTCGCTCGATTTCCATCGAGGTCGAGGACGATATCGAGGCGCGGCGCGACCAGATCCGCGAAACCGCGAAATCCTGCGACAGCGGCCGGGGCGTCATCATCCTGTCAGACATGTTCGGCGGCACGCCGTCAAACCTGGCCATGTCGATCATGGGGGCGGGCAATATCGAGGTGATTTCAGGGGTCAACCTGCCCATGCTGATCAAGCTGGCCGAAGTGCGCGAGACGCTGCCGCTGGCCGAGGCGGCCAAGGTGGCGGCGGAAGCCGGCCGCAAATATATCAGTATCGCCTCTGACCTGCTGGCGAAGTCGACCTAGTGCAGAAGGCGGCGACAACAGCCACCCAGCGCGTCATGATCGTGAACCGCAAGGGCCTGCACGCGCGGGCGTCTGCGCGCCTGTCGAAGCTCGCAGGCCAGTTCGATGCCCATGTCACGGTTTGTCATGAGGCCGAATGCGCCGATGCGCGGTCGATCATGGACCTGCTGATGCTGGTGGCCCATATCGGATGCGAAGTCGAATTGCGGGCCGAGGGGCCTGAAGCGGCCGAAGCGGTCACCGCGATTGCCAGCCTGATCGCCGAAGGCTTTGGCGAGCGCGGCCCGGAAGACGAAATCTGCTGAAACCGGCGCCTGGTTGGGCTGTATTGGCCTGAATCAGAGTGCTGATTCCAAGAATCAGCACTCTGATCCAGAATTTCTTATTGTTCGCGGCGTGTCCCCGAAAACCGGGTCCACTTTTCGGCACGCCGCTCTATTCGACGCGGGCGAAGATGTCCGGTTCTTCCAGATCACTCCACTGGCGCTTGGTGTCTGATGCCTTCGGATCGGGCGCTTCGAGCTTTGACACGTAGATATTGCCATCCGCGTCAGCATAGGTGGTTGCAAGCTGGGCGACCACGGCGACGAATTCCCCTTCCGATACGACCCGGTCCAGATTGGGGTCGAAGCGCACGGGATTGGCCAGGGTGTCATCGCGTGTCGGAAGGCTGTGGGCCCAGTCCTGCTGTTCCAGCGCGCTGAGGCGGCCGTCCTGGTTGGTATCGGCAACGGCGAAGGCGGCAATCGCCCCGGATTTTAGCTCTGCTGGCGTCACGCGGCCATTGTCGTCCGCGTCAAAGCTCATCACCAGGCCGCCACCGGCGACAAGGCGGCCTGCGGCGTGGCGCGTGCGCCGGTCACCCTTTTTCACCTCGCCCTGGCCGGGCAGTCGGACAATGTCGTCGGCCTCGGCGGTGTCATGGTCCGAGATATTCACGAGCGTGACGGACTGAGGCGTGACGGCCTTCTGCGCGAAGGCGGGCGCGGCGAGGCAGAGGGCCGCGGTCAGGGCAGTTGCCAGAAAGGATGGGCGCATATGGGGTACCTGTGGGGTGGCCATGAGGCAGAGTATGCGGCTGTTGTTTATTTGCAACATGACGATTCAGTTACCTTGCGCACCCGCAGCGCTGGTTCTACCGTCGTTAACGCCGCCTTAATGGAATGGGAGCATTCCGTTAACTTCTTGCGGCTGCCTGACAGCGGCCGATTCGGCGATGGAATTGGAAGATTATGGCGATAAGTGCAGACCAGGTTCCGATCATCATGTCCGCTGGCGCTGCGTCGCTGGGACTTGCGGCGCTGTTGTGGGCATTGCGGGTTTCGGACGGTGCGCGCGGCGCTGCGCGCAAGTTCCGCGACCGGTCGGCACAGCTTGAAACCGCGCTGGCAGAGCACAGGTCAGTCCTTGGTGCGCATCCCGGCGTGATCCTTGTCTGGCAGGGCAATGCGCTGGAAGCCGATGGCGATGAAATCATTCCGCCGGAACTTTATGGCTCGCCGGTCGCGCTGGCAGGCCTGTTGAACTTTACCGATGATGCGCTGTCGATGGATCCGGCGGTGCGCATCATCGAGGGCCTTGCCGACCTTGAGGCCCGCGACAGTGCGGGACAGGACACGACATTGCGGATTCGCCTGCGCGAGCTGCGCGAGACGGGGCAGGCCTTTTCGCTGACGATTATTGGTCCGTCCGGCCGATTCCTTGAGGCGGACGGCCGCACGGCCGGGGCCCGCGCCGTGGTCTGGGTGACCGACACGACGATCAAGGGACTGGAAGAAAGCTCGGCCCGCGGCAAGCTGGAAGAAGCGCGCCAGGTGATTGCGCGCGATCCGACGGCCTTCCTCGACATGCTGGGCAAGTCGCCTTTCCCGGCCTGGCGCGTGTCGGGCATGGGCAAGCTGCAATGGGTGAACCCGGCCTATATCGAGGCGGTGGACGGCATCAATCTCGATCGCGTCCTGGACCGCCAGCTGATGCTGGACCAGGCGGCTGCCGAACAGGCGCGCAAGACGATTTCCGAAGGCGTCGATATCGACGAGACGCGCCACATGGTGATCAATGGCGAACGCCGGGCCATGCGTGTGCTGACCTTCCCGCTGTCAGGCGGGGCAGGGGCGATGGCGTTCGACGTGACGGCGCAGGAAAATGCGCGCGAGGAACTGAACCGCCATGTCCGCGCGCATGACGAGACGCTGAACCATGTGGCCGATGCCGTGGCGATCTTTGGCGCTGACCGCAAGCTGACCTTTTACAACAAGGCGTTCCGCGACATGTGGGACCTCGACGAGACCTTCCTGCTCGACCGTCCGACGCATGGCCAGCTGCTGGACCGGCTGCGCGAGCGCCGCAAGCTGCCGGCCCGGACGAACTATGCCGAGTGGCGCGCGGAAGAACTGTCCTACTATCTCGATATTGACGGGGTGAAGGAAGACATCTGGTCGCTGCCGGATGACCGCACCCTGTCTGTCACGCGCCAGCGCCACCCGATGGGCGGACTGTTGCTGCTGTTCAAGGACATTACCGGCGAGCTGGACCTGAAGACCAAGTTCAATGCCATCGTGAAGACGCAGACCTCGACGCTGGACAATCTGCACGAGGCCGTTGCGGTGTTCGGCGGGGATGGGCGGCTCAAGCTGTTCAACCATGCGTTCGAGCGCCTGTGGGGCCTGTCGCACGACCTGCTGAAGGACCAGCCGGACTATTCGGCCGTGATCGAGGCCTGTGTGCCGCTGTTCCACGATGTCGAAATCTGGGACGCCATAAAGGGCCATATCACGGATCCGTCCGCGCGGGCCCGCCAGTCGACGACCGGCGAGATGCGCCGCTCCGACGGGTCGATCCTGACCTACCTGACCCATCCGCTGCCGGATGGAAACACGCTGATCGCCTTTGCCGATGTCACGGCCACGCGCCGCGTGGAATCGGCGCTGCGCGACCGCGCCGAAGCGTTCGAGGCCGCCGACCGGCTGAAGACGGAATTCGTGCGCAATGTCAGCTACCAGCTGCGCTCGCCGCTGACCGTGATCTTCGGCTATGCCGAATTGCTGGAAACCCAGCGCAACGGCCAGCTGACGGATCGCCAGTCGGACTATGTCAGCGCCATCCTCTCGGCATCCGACCATTTGTCCAAGCTGATCGAGAACATTCTCGACCTCGCCATGATCGAGGCGGGCCGCATGGATCTCGACCTGGAAGATGTCCAGCTGCGCGACGTGATAGACGAGAGTATCGAAATGGTCGTGTCGAAGGCGGAAGACACAGAGATTACGGTGCGGGCCGACGTCAAGGGCAAGCTGGGCGTCATCCGCGCCGACCAGCGCCGCATTCGCCAGGTCCTGTTCAACCTGATTTCCAACTCGCTGCGGTTTACCGAATCCGGCGGGGAGATCGTTGTCTCGGCGCAGCGGATCGGCGACATGGTCACATTGTCAGTACGCGACAATGGCAAGGGGCTGGATGCGGACAAGCGCGCCACCAGTTTCGACAGTTTCGTGTCGGGTGACCAGCGCGGCGCCGGCCTTGGCCTCGCCCTGGTGAAGCATTTCGTCGACCTGCATGGCGGCACGGTCGGCATGAAGCCGGTTGAGGGCGGCGGCCTGGAAGTGACGTGCTGGCTGCCCGCCCAGGCGGTCGTTCATGCCGGAACGCCGGACCTCATGCTGGCAGACGCGCGCGCCTAGCTGGCGATTGACAATTCGTCGTCGGGTTCGGTCTTTGCAAATCCGATCCGGTCGCTGCGCTTGGTGCCGAGCAGGGCCTTGTCGGTTGCGACGAACATTTCCGATGCCGAGCTGAAGGCGATGGAATAGAAGCCGACGCTGACCGTCGATGGCGCGTGAAGCGCCTTGCCGCGATAGGAATGCGGGCGCGACAGGACATCCTGGAGTTCCGAGGCAAAGGCGGCAGCGTCAGCACCATCAAAGGTTTCCCAAAGCAGGATCGCGAATTCGTCACCGCCGAGGCGGGCTGCGACTCCGGGCCGTTCGCCGATCGTGGCGCGGATGCGCTTGGCGACATTCTGGAGGACGGCATCCCCCGCATCATGGCCGTACGCGTCGTTGACCTGCTTGAAATTGTCGAGATCGAGCAGGATCAGCGTGAAGGGTGCGCCGCCAAGGCCGGCCGCACCGAAGGCGTCGGCAAAGGATTGTTCGAACCGGCGGCGGTTTGCGAGGCCGGTGAGGAAATCGGAATTGGCGAGCTCGGCCAGGCGCATCTGCGCCGCTTCGAGTTCCTGGTTCTTGCTGATTATGTCCTCGGAATTGCGGGCCGCGATGCGATAGGCGCTGCGGAACTTGCGCTGGAGAATGACATTCTGGTGCAGGACGGTGGCGTTGAACAGGAAGGCCGGAAAGCCGACAAGGGTGCCGAGGACCATGCCGCGTACGAGGTCCATCCACAAATTGGTACCGAGCCACGTGGAAATGGCCAGTTCACCAAGTGCGATGACGGCGAGAATCACGATTGTGGAACCAATCGCGACGCGCACGACGTCGGCTCGGGACTCCAATTTCGGATGCATTCGCTCCCGAACCCATCGCACGAAGAACCCTTTGGGACCCACCCGCATACCCTCCACCATAACGGCGAAATCTACAGCAGCGGGGTTCAGATCGGCTGAAGCAGGCAGATGGAGTTTCAGCGCCGGCATTAAGGATTGCGAAGGCATGAAGCAGCCGGGCGTGGAAAGGGCATCATCCGGCCGGCCGCGATGGCGCGCCCGGCCGGCGTATTGGCTGCGGCAGGTTCGGCCGTCAGTCCTTCGTGAACCTGAGCAGGAAACGGTTGGTCTTGCGGCGGATGGCCGGGTCGAACACGTTCAGACTGCCATCGTCTTCGGCATTGGCCAGCAGGCCGCTTTCCTCCGTCAGGGTGAAGCCATTGGCCTCGGCCATCGCGATCACGATGGCCTTGTCGATGCGGTGGGTTTCGCCGCCGGTCGTGGCGGGAGACCCTGCCGGGGCCATGTGGTCGAGCACGACAAAGGCGCCGCCCGGGCGGGTGACGCGGGCGATTTCAGCGAAGGCGCCTTCCGGATCGCCCAGCGCGCCGGGCTCTGCCCCGTCCGGCGTGTACCAGAGCTCGTGCGGGCCGAGCAGCCATGTCACGAGATCGGCCGAGGCATCCGGCACGGCGGAGAGGTCGTCAAACGGCGCCCTGACCTTGGTGACATTGGCAAGCCGCCCATCGACGCGCTTTTCAACGGTATCGCCGAGGAAGGCATCAAAGGCGGGCGGGTTCTGCATGTAGACCTGTCCCGTATCGCCGACGACGCGGGAGAGGAGTTCGGTATACA
>NZ_LADU01000101.1 GCF_000961795.1 Hyphomonas sp. BRH_c22 | reverse complement strand
GGGGGGGGGGGGGGGGGGGGGGGGGGGGGAGGTTGAGAGGCCCGTCCTAACGACGCGGGGCTCGATCCGGTTGCGTAGGCAAAGCCGGTGAAACAGCTTTGCGTCGGCTCTGGGGGAATCGAGACCTGCTCTGCGGTTGCGCCTTTGGAAGAGTCGGAAACAACATCACAAAGTCTGCGGCAGATAGCATCTGAACGTTCCTATGCGTCGAGCGGCTGGGCGTAACGCCGCTTGCGCCTGGCGCGCCATTGACGACGAACCGTTCGTTTCGCACAGTCCTCATGCCCGGCAGGGGCTGTGTTCATGAGAACATGCTCTGTGGAGCCACCTTGCCCGATGGATCGGGAGGAAGGCGCTTTGCTTGTCATTTCAGTCTCCTTTTTACGAGCCATTCATTTGGCTCAACCTTCAAATACGACTTGAGAATAAATAGTTCAAATATTACTATTGAAGTGGATTCATAGGAAAAAGCTATATAATGCGACCCACACTCAGGCAGATGCAGTACCTTGTAGCAATAGCTGATACAGGAAAGTTTGGCGAAGCTGCGAAACTCACAAATGTCAGTCAACCCAGCATGTCGGCGCAGATTGCCGAGATGGAGGCGCAGCTCGGCGCGATCCTTGTCGAGCGCGGTCGCCAGCAGGCTTTCCTCACACCAATTGGTGCGGAAGTTGTCCGCCGGGCCCGCCTCCTTTTGAGAGATGCAGAAGACCTGAAGGCTGTTGTGCGGGCGGATGCTGACGACCTGACGGGCCGTATCCGACTAGGCGTCCTGCCGACGATCGGCGCCTATCTTCTCCCGTCGGTCACCCGCCACCTTCACTCAGAGCATCCTGATTTGCGCCTCATCGTGCGCGAAGAACGCACGATTGATCTTGAGCGCCACCTTCATGACGGACTTTTCGACACGGTTATCTCCACCCTGGAAGACCATACCGACGTGGACCATGAATTCCTGTTCCAGGAAGACCTTTGGATTTGCGCTGCGCCAGATGATCCCCTTGCGCAGAAGACAGGCGATATCCCGCTGGCTGAACTGCAAGGGCGCACACTTCTGACTCTGGGCTACGGGCACCGCCTCAATATGATAATCCAGTCACTGGCCGAGGCATCAGGCGCTCACGTGAATTCCGAATATGAAGGCACCAGCCTGGACGCGATCCGGCAAATGGCCGAGATGAGTGTCGGAATTGCTGTGCTTCCCAGCCTGTACGCTTTGACAGAGGCGCGACGGGATCCCGACCTTATCGTCAGGCGGATCAACGATCCTCGTGCAAGCCGCCAGATTTCCCTGATCTGGCGCTCGACCTCGCCTCTGGCGAGCCGATTGCGCTTGCTGGCAGCAGCACTCCGGGAGACAGCCGGTACAATTCTGCACAAGGTATCTTCGCGGCGCAGGCGCTAGCTATAAGGAGGCTTCAAAAGGACAGCCGAAACGAGGCATGATTATATGGAGATAAAAGTCGACTTGCGTGTTCAAGGTTGAAGGCCCCTCCTAAACTCCTCGAGCGTTCTATGCCTCGTCGTGCTTCTCGTCTCGCTCTGACGAACTAGCCTGACAAAGCAGCCCCTACGTCAATCTTGCAATTTACGACGCGAGGGCGGCTAATTGATCTCCAAGAGATGTTTGAAGAGCATCGACGCACGGTATTGGCTGTTGGCGGGAGAATGAATGGACCAGAAAACGCCCGGCAGAGAAGAAGCATTAAAGCTGGTGATGCCCGCCTACTGGCGCACACGCCTCCTTACCCCACGGATGATTCTTGCAATCGCAGCGCTCTTGCTTGCCATCGGGCTTGTGAGTGCCTGGTCCATTGACCGGTCCCGCTACGTCTCGACTTCCGACGCGCGTATTGCCGCTGACATCTTGTCCGTGTCTGCTGACGTTTCAGGCAACATCACGGCCTCATATGCTTCTTCCGGGGACCACGTTAAGCGTGGAGACATCCTGTACCAGATCGACGACCGTGAGGCTCGTCACCTGCTGACCGAATACCTTGCAGAAGAAAACGGCCTCGCGGCTCAGATCCAGCGTGAGCGCACAAGGCTTGGTCTTGTGGACTCAAGATCCGGCACCCAGATCGATGCGAGCAGAGCCGATGTGCAATCGGCACGCGCGGACGTAGAGGCGGCCAGGTCGGACCTGATGGCTGCGCAGCGGGACTATGATCGCGAGCTGAGGCTCAAGGAAGCCGGACTCGTCACACAGGACTCCTGGGACCAGGCCCAGAACAGGCTGCAAGCCGCACAGCAAACCCTGCGAGGCGCTGAAGCACGTCTGACCTCATCCTCAGCGAAGGAACGAGAAGCGGCTATTTCCAAGGATGATGCGTCGCTTGTCGTGCAGGATTTGAAGATACTGGAAGCTGCCCTGGAGCGCGCCAAGGCGCAGACAGAACGCCAGAAAGTCATCATTGAGAAACACCAGGTTCGCAGCCCGATTGATGGCGTTGTAGATGAGATGTTTTTTGATGCCGGTGAACGGACACTGGCCGGATTCCGCGTTGCCCTGCTGCATGATCCCGAAAAAGTCTGGGTTTCCGCAAACATCAAGGAAACGCAGATCCGCTATGTCAAAGTCGGGGCGTCCGCAAACGTAAAAGTTGACAGCGCTCCCGGCGCGGGTGTGACTGGGCGGGTTTCGGTGATACGTGATCTGACTGTATCCGAATCCTCCCTCATGCCCAATCCGAATGCGACGGGCGTCTTCACTAAGATCACGCAGCGCATTCCTGTGCGAATTGATCTTGATCCCGGCGATGCGCACCTGCGACCCGGATCAATGGTCCGCGTATCGATAGCGCGGCGCAAGGAGAAGACGTGACTGTGGCGCGAGCCGGCCCGCACGCGAACACTGAGCAATCTACCCTTCCCCATGCTCATGCACCCGACATTCCAGATGCCGCCGGCGCGGCTGTACGTGAGCGTTTTGGCACATTCGGATCTTCCTATCGCTGGCTCTTGCTGTTCAGCCTGCTCTGCGGATCACTATCGACCATGCTGGCGGCAACGACGATCAATGTTGCATTGCCTTCCATCATCGGCGCATTCGGTCTCGGCCAGGATAAAGCCCAGTGGATGTCCACCGCCTTTCTGGCCGCTTCGACGATTGCGATGCTCGCGAATGCCTGGGCGATGAGCGCTTTTGGCACGCGGGCCACCTACCTGGTCGGATTGACGCTGTTCATCAGCGGATCGGTTCTTGGGGCTGTCAGCTCCACGTTCGGATTTCTGGTCATCGCCCGCGCCTTGCAAGGCATCGCCGCTGGCCTGTTGCAACCCATGTCCATGTACCTGATCTTCCAGACATTCCAGGACAACAAGCGGGGTACCGCGATTGGAATTTTTTCAATCGGTGTCGTTCTCGCACCTGCCTTCGGACCCGCGCTGGGGGGATTTGCGGTAGATCTGTCAAGTTGGCGCCTTGTGTTCATTGCCACACTGCCCATTGCACTTTTCGCGTTGCCGCTCGCCGCCATGCTGATGCCAGGGCGCGACAGCGCACGAGGCACCAAAGCGCCACCACTTGATTGGCTGGGACTCACATTGATCGGCATAGCGGTTGTCGGTTTACTGTCGACCATTGCAAATGGCGATCGTGATGGCTGGTATTCAGACCGCGCACTCATCAGACTCGCCGTATCTATTGCGGCCGGAATCGCTTTTTTCTGGTGGGAACGACGACACCCATTCCCTGCCCTCGACTTGCACGTTTTCCAGCATTGGCAATTTGCCTCTGCAGGAATCATCATCGCGTTCACTGGCACCGCGATTTACGGCTCTACCTATCTCATTCCAATCTTTGTACAGATGGTTCAACACTATTCACCAACAGCAGCTGGCGTTATGATGATACCAGCCGGTCTGGCGATGGTGATCGGGTTTCCGATTGCCGGGCGGCTGAGTGACCGGTTTGACACGCGGCTGCTGCTTGCATTCGGGATTATCTGCTTTGGCGCGTCGATGTATTTGCTGGCCGGCATTGCAGCGGCTACATCATATTGGATGTTGATCGGGTGGATTATTCTCGGGCGCGTTGGCATCAGCTTCTGCATGCCGCCAGCAAATACGACGGCCATTCGCGGTGTTCCTTCGCACCTGCTCGCAAGTGCTGCAGGCGCGGCGTCTTTCTTGATGCAGGTGGGGGGTGCTTTTGGTGTAACCATGCTCGCCATTCTACTGCAGAGACGCATTTTCTTTCATGGTGAGCACCTCTCCTCGGCGATGACTGAAAGAAATCCCGAGCTGCTCCATCAGCATCAGCAAAACATGTGGACGGCGATGACGAATGGAGAGCCTTATCAACAGGCCTTCGTGAGCGGATTTCGCCCTATCGCCGATGCTGTCCGCCAAGAGGCACTGGTGCTCGCCTTTCGTGACAGTTTCCTTGTCTGCTCGCTAGGTTTTGCGATTGTGCTCATGTTTACCCTGCTGCTGCCCAAACCGGAGAACAAGGCGATGCAGCGATGAAGCGGCCCCGGATCGGCGCTCCCCTGAAGCGCCCGCCTTCAATGCGAGTGGCCGAAGGGCTTAAGGCTTGCCGCGTATCCGATCAGCTGTATGGGTATGTTGAACAAGAAATCACTGCGGAGATTTGAAAACCACAATGCATTATGCCGAACTGCAAAAAGCACGAGAAGAGTTGACCGGAATTGGTGGCCCTTTCGAGATTGTCGAGTCTGAGGTGCTTGGAAACCGGGCCCGCATCTACAAGAACGCACCGCTCAACGTACGTGAGGTCTGGTTGTCAACAATCCAGTTCGCCGAGCGTCCTTACCTGATCTATGGCGATGAAAGGCTGACGTACGCTGACGCCCACGAGCGGGTGAACGCTGTTGCCTCATGGCTGGCTGCCCAGGGCGTAAAACCCGGCGATCGCGTGGCAATCGCCATGCGTAACTATCCCGAATGGATGTTGATCTACTGGGCCTGCGTGTCTTCCGGCATCACAGTGGTTGGCATAAACGCCTGGTGGACCACCGAAGAAATGGCTTATGCCTTCTCCGATTCTGCACCTGCAGTCGTCTTTCTCGATTCCGAACGCCTTGCCCGCCTACAGGAACGCCCAGACTTAGCGGCGAACCTAAAGATTGTGGGTATACGTATTCCCGATGCACCCGAAAACGTCACACCCTGGTCGGAGGTGATCGCTCATGGCGGCAACATGCCGGACCTAGAGGTGGACCCAGACTCCGATGCCTGCATCTTCTACACGTCGGGCACGACGGGGCACCCCAAAGGCGCACAACTTACTCACCGGGGTTGCGTGTCCAATCTCTTCAACCTGATGTATGCGGCCGCCTCATCGGCGCTTGCCACCGAGCGGGCGACGGGTATCGCACCACCGGTGACGCCGCCGATCCCGACGACGCTGATTACGACACCGCTTTTCCACGTCACCGCCAATAATTGTGGTGCCTATGCGACGACCGCTGCCGGTGGGGCGCTTGTGCTGATGTATCGCTGGGATGCTGGTGAAGCGCTCCGCCTGGTCAGCAAGGAGCGCGTGACCTCGATGAGCGGCGTGCCCGTGATGGCACGCGAACTGATCAACCACCCCGACTTTGCCACCACCGACACCTCAAGCCTGGCCTCCTTGTCTGGTGGCGGTGCGCAGGTCCCTCCTGACCTTGTGCACAAGATCGAGTCCCAGGTGTCTACCGCGCGCCCCAGCACGGGCTATGGAATGACGGAAACCTGCGGGATAATCACCTCGATCGCCGCAGACTTCTTTGTGGACAAGCCCGATAGTGCCGGGCCAGCAATGCCCAACTTTGAGGCCAAGTGCGTGGATGATGACGGCCAGGCAGTGCAACCGGGTCAGGTTGGCGAGTTATGGGTCAGGGGATCGTCAGTCATCAAAGGCTACATCAATCGCCCCGAGGCGACCGCTGATTCAATCACGGACGGATGGCTGCATACCGGTGACATTGCCCGCATCGACGATGATGGATTTATCTTCATCGTCGATCGCAAGAAGGACATGGTCCTGCGCGGGGGAGAGAATATTTACTGTGCTGAGGTCGAAGCGGCAGTCTATCGCCATGAAGCCGTTGCTGAATGCTGCGCGTTTGGCGTGCCTGATGATCGGTTGGGGGAAGAAGTCGGCATTGCGCTGGTATTGAAACCTGGCGAGAGACTGACAGAAGACGCTTTGCGTGATCATTGCGCGGCGATCATGGCCAAGCACAAGGCCCCCCGCTACATCTGGTTTCTCGAAGAAGCCCTGCCGCGCAATGCCAGCGGCAAATTCCTCAAGCGCGAATTGCGTGATCGCCTCAGCGCAAGCGTAATCCCTGCCTGAACTGGAACCGACCTCACACCTGCGCAAATGGAAGCGGTGAATAACTGATGAAACATCAATCTGCGGAGCAAGCCGCTACAAGACGCCAAGCCTTTCATGTTCAGTAGCAGCTTTCTCCTGTTCAAGCTCTTCGGGATCGAGATAAGAATCAATCCAGGCTGGGCCGTGATTGCCGCACTGATCGCATGGTCACTCGCGCAGGGTACATTTCCGGAGCTGTATGCCGGCCTGGAGACGCAGTCTTACTGGGCAATGGCCCTTGCCGCAGTCGTCGGTCTAGGCATTTCCATTGTTATCCACGAGCTTGCCCATTCACTTGTTGGGGCAAGATTTGGCACCCCTGTTTCCAGCATCACCCTGTTCATGTTCGGCGGCGTGGCGGCGCTTGAACAGGAACCCAAGGCCCCGATACCTGAGCTGCTGATGGCGCTGGCCGGACCGGCCATGAGCCTTGTCCTGTCGGGGCTGTTCTTCAGCGCAAGTATCGCTGTGGGAGGGATAGACCAGCTTCCCGTTCTCGCGGGCGTGTTGCACTATCTCGCACTGCTCAACCTGGTACTGGCCATATTCAACCTTGTCCCAGCCTTTCCTATGGATGGCGGCAGGGCGCTGCGCGCAACGATATGGGCAGCGACCGGAGATATCAGGATGGCAACGATGCGTGCCTCGCAAGTGGGCAAGTATATCGGGACAGGCTTTATGCTGGCTGGCCTGCTCGGCGTCCTGACCGGGAACCTGCTGGCGGGGATATGGTGGGTGCTGATCGGAGGCTTCATCCGGGCTTCTGCGATCGGAGCCTTCTTGAATACGAGGATCGAAACCGTTCTGGACGGATTGCCTGTTGCCCGGTTTATGACGCCAGCGCCGGATACGGTTTCATCAGACGTCACCCTTGCAGATTTCGTAGAAAATCATCTCTACAAGTTCGGACACGACATGTTTCCCGTCCTGACGGCCGGCAAACCTGTAGGCACGATCGGCCTCGGTGAGGTCAGGATGGTCCCGCGGGATGCCTGGCCGCAGACCCTGACCGGTAACGTCATGACACCGCTCACGCCCGTCAAAACCATTTCAGCGGATGAGCCAGCCATGAATGCACTGATACAAATGCAGAAAAATGGCCTGAACCGACTCCTGGTCATTGACCATGAGACGCTCCTTGGTGTCATCGTCCTGAAGGACCTGATGGACCTGCTATCCATGAAACTCGCGCTCGAACCAGCAAGCGGAGGGGCCTGACCGGTTGCGTATATGCCGCGAGCCAGGCTGGCGCGTGACGCGGCTTCAGTGCGAAAGCAGAAGCGGAACCTTAGATGTCCGAAGCAAGCTGCGGGTGACACCTGGCACGATGGCCTGCTGAAGACGCGCATGCCGGTATCCGCCGAGGACGATGAGATTGGCGTCATATGACACCGTCAGGTCCAGAAGCACGTCCGCGACGGAGCGACCGATACTATCCTCATTGCGCACTTCGATATCGTATCCGTGCCTGGAAAAATGGGCACCGATATCCCATCCCGCCCCTTGCCCATAGCCTGTTTCGCTGGGGTTCGCATCGACCGTCGCGATACACACTTTCGCATCGTCCGACAGAACCAGCATACTGTCATGCAGCGCCCGAGCAGCCTCGCGGCTGGCATCCCAGGCAACCACCGCACGATCGCCGATAGTCCGGCCGTTCCAGCCCACCGGCAGGACCAGAACCGGACGGCCACTTCCCATCAAGACGCCCTCCACCATATCGGCATGAGGCTGGGCGTCCGATTCATCGGGGGCGCGCACGATCACGAGGTCGGCATAACGCGCATTCATTGCGGAAGTCGCTTCCACGCGGTTGGGGAAGGTCTCCAGGTGTCGCATTTCCACTGCCGGCTCCTTGCCAGCCAGCCCCTCCTCGAACGCGTCCCACGCGGCTTTCATCATGTTCCGCGTTTCCTGCAGTATCGATGCGTAAACCTCGCCGGCGCCGCCGATGCCATAGCCTGTAAACATGGGCGGCAGGATCGTGAAGGCAGCGCAACTCAGGTGCGCATTGTGTGTCATGGCAAAGTCACACGCGAATTCGAACGCTTGCATGTCCTCTTGGGGCGACGCCATGCACACACTAATGTCCCTGATTTTCATAATTGCCTCGTGCTTTCGATAACATCCGATAGCATGCAAGTGCGCACCGGTATTTGATAACGCCTCAATAAATTGTCCGCATCGCGAATATACTTGCCGACATCTTTTATGCAACTCAGGCCGTCAAACCCAGGACCAGCAGCAGCAGGGTTGCGAGGGCTCCGCCATATGGCACCCAAGGGGGAACGATGAACGTGCCTTCCGGTGCCGGATCTTTGCGGCGCTTGATCCGTGCGAGGGCCAGGCAGACAAGAACGAAGATCACCAGTGTTATCATGGACGTCCATTCGGCCAGCGCTGTGATCGTGAACCCCAGAGCCAAGGTCAACGCGATGAGTGTGGCGAGTACCGTGGCCACGACCGGCGTCTGCGTGCGCGCATTCACGCGCGCCAAAAAGGCTGGCAACGCTCCCTCGTTTGCAAGTCCGTAAATAACCCGCCCCGCCATTATGATCTGGACGATAATGCCGTTCACTGTCGCAAGAATGGCGATCAGGGTGATACCGACCGGAGACAGCCCGGTGGTGCGATCGAATACAATGGCGAGCGGCGCTCGGCTGCTCGAGAGCTCGTCAACTGAAACCGTCGCAAGCGCCGCCAGGACGACGAACGTGTAAAGTACGAGCGTCAGTCCCAGAGTTACGAAAATCCCCAGAGCGAGCGTCTTCTGCGGATTCACGGTCTCCTCGGCAATCGAGTCGATGTCCTCAAAGCCGATAAAAGCAAAGAAAGACAGCAGGCCCGAAGCAAATATGCCCGACCAGAGCACCGGAGAAAATGAGGTCGGCACGGCTTTCACAGCCTGCCCCCCCAGATCAGCGCCCGACCAGATCGCACCGATGACAAGCAATACGAGCCCGCCAATCTCCACCAGTGTCAGGACGCCTGCGAACAGGATCGACTCGCGAATGCCGAAACATGCAACAATGCCACTCATAACGATGACGCCGGCGAGAACCAAGATGTAGGGAAGGTCGACGAGTTCCACGATGTATCCCGAGGCCCCGTGCGCAATTGCCGACGACGAGACGATACCGACAGCAGAAACACCCAGACCCACGACGAGGAAGAGGGTGGAGGACCTGAACCCGGCCCTGACGAAATGGGCCTCGGCTGCGGCAAAGGGCATCCGCCCCGTCAACTCCGCAAAACACGCCGCAGGCAAGAGCATTACGAGGCTGGCGATCAGAAATGAAATCGGGGCATGATTGCCTGACAGCGCAATGACATCTCCGACCAGAACATAAATTCCCGCACCAACGGTTACGCCGAGCCCGTACAAAATGATGTAGGGTAGCGTCAGCGCGCGCTTTAGGCGTGGTTGGCTGGTTTCTGGCTCTTGATCAGGCATTATCGGTCCTGCATTTGGGTGGCGGGCGGTAGCGTCACCTTCAAGGGTTCACTGGAATTGAGAATGTTGCCTGGCTGCCTTGCGCCTCCATCCCGCCTTCTGGCGGTCAGGGCACCAGCAGCGCGGCTATCCGCGGTTTATCCACCACATATTCCGTCATGCTGCCGAATACGAGCCGATGCGCACGTGAATGCAATCCGGCACCCAAGACGACAAGATCGCAGTTCTGCTCCAGCGCCGCATCAATGATGGCCGGACCGGGGCGCTGGCCTGCGTCTTTTATGCGAGCGCTACGCGCGTCCAGTCCATGCCATGCCAGATAGGCAACCATGTCCGCAGGATCGACATCAGCTTTCCCGAGCTCATCGCAAGTAAACACTGTGATCTCGCGTGCCAAGCGGAGGAATGGCAGCGCGGCAGCCGCTGCCCGCGCCGACGCAGCAGAGCCGTCCCAAGCGACCGCCACGTTCTCTCCGATCACGCCAGCGCTATTTTTCGGCACGACCAGAAGCGGCTTGCCCGCATCGCAAAGTATATGTTCGACAAGCGGCGAGAAGGGCACAAGCCAGTCCGTATCTGCAGCCGACGTGACGATCAGGTCAGAAAGACGACAGATGGGGCCGAGCATCGTGACAACTTCGCCAACCTGCTCGGAAAAGTTTGCTGTGAATCCCGGAGTTGGACTTTCTGTCTGCAACGGTTGCGGATCCTGAGAACTTACAATGGCATTGTACTGGGCCACAGCATGCTTTCGGCGCTGCTCGCTGACCTCATCGATCCAGTCCAGAAGCTCGCCAGCACCGCCGCGAGGCCACCAGATCGGCCAATTTCGTGATGATGACGATGGTCGATCAATAAGCGATACGACTTTGACATGGGCCCCGAACCGGCGCGCAAGATCGAAACCGGCGGCCAGCGCGAACCGCTCAACTTCGAGCGGATTTTCCAAATCGTGTTGCCCGATCAGCGGCACCAGTATCGTTTTCATCCCGTTCTCCCAAATGTTCAGCTTCTAGAATAGCAGACCACAACTATTGTTCTCGATCCATGTAACGCCCTTGGGCCATCCAAATTAGTTTCAATGGGCAGGCCCCCCTCATATCACGGAAGATAGCAGGTCGTGATCGCGAATTCAGGTTCCTGCGCCGATTAGTCCGGGTCATTCGGGTGGGATTTGGGAATCAATGAGTAGAATCGGAACGCGCAAGCGCAGGGTATTTCGCGACACGCTAGCAGGATCATCCAATTGGTCGTCCCGCGTCTTGACGATCAATGTCGGCGGGCACGATCGACGGGCTAACCAAGCCGGGTCAAGCGCATCCAGGCGGCTGGTGCCGCAGCGTTCCACAGGTTCACTGACAGCATATCCCATCTGTTCCGCCAGGTGAATTGCCGGGTCGTCGTCCCCCCTCGCCAATACCAGTATGCCATTTGATTCTGGAAGTCGGTAAGGTGGTGCAAACAGGGTTGGGGCCTGCGCCAGCAAAGCTGCGTGACGCAATTTGGTAAACGGGTGGGACTGACGCACAAGCGGGTCAGCAGGCTGCATCAGGATCAGCAGTCCCTCACGGGGTGCGGCCCTCACGTAAGCAAGCGCCTGCCCCGCTTCGAGCACGGATATGTCCACCTCAATTCCCAGAGATCTGGCCACCGCCAGATACCGCTTGACCCGCTGCGCAGACGTTCTGATTGTAATTGGAGAATCATCAAGAGGCCGCTGGTCGCGCCATTTTCCCGTCGTGACATCCAGTATTTGGCCGAACGTCCTCTGTGCGGACACGAGCAAGTCTTCACTCGTGACAAGGATGGCGTTGCAAGTCGAGCCGAGGCGTTTCGCCATCACGAGCGCCGTGGTTTCGCTTGCCGCATCATCTATCGCCGCAATGCTGACAACCGTACAGTTTGAAAACTGAGCCTGCATCGCGTTCACCGGGTCTCTCTGGTGGCAGACGACCGGCTCGGCGGCGTACGAGGTGGCTTGCTGGGTGGTTCTTCCGGAGGAGTGCCCAGTGGATCCGATGGCGGGACGGTTTTAGGAACCGGACCGGCGGGGAATTTTTCGCTGATGCCGCCCGACTCTGAAATGGCTTGAGCAAATGCCGATAGCGAGGCGTCAACCTTTTCATGGAAAATGTCAGGAGACACACCTGTCAGTAACGCGATTGCCTCATCGACAGTGTGAACGGCATAGACGTTGAAGCGACCTGCCCGGCACGCTTGGACAATCTCTTCGTTCAACATCAAGTGCTGAACATTGCTCCAGGGGATGATCACGCCCTGCTCACCCGTCAGGCCGCGTGCATTACAAATGTCGAAAAAGCCTTCGATCTTCTCATTGACGCCTCCAATCGCCTGGACCTGCCCTCTCTGGTTGACCGAACCCGTCACGCCGAGCGACTGCGCCAGCGGCACGTCTGCAATTGCAGAAAGGAGTGCACACAGTTCGCCCAGAGACGCGCTGTCGCCCTCGACTCCCCCATAAGATTGTTCGAACACCAAGCTCGCCTGCAGCGACATTGCTTTGTCGACCGCGTAGCGTCCGACCATATAGCCCGTCAGGATCATCACGCCCTTGGAATGGATTGGTCCGCCGAGACTGGCTTCCCGCTCAATGTCAATGACCTGGCCGCTGCCGGGTCGCGCTCGCGCTGTAACGCGGGTGGGCTTGCCAAAGATGAAACCCCCGACCTGGAATACGCTGAGGCAGTTGATCTGTCCTGCCGTCACGCCGTCAGTGTCGATCAATGCAATATCGCGTAATATGCCTTCTTGCATTCGGTCACTGATCCTGCTCGAGCGACGGCGTCTTGAAGCGATTGATTCTGCCACATCGGCGAGCGTGATAGACGCCCTGTTGGCCACACCGGCGCGGTGCGATGCCTCGATCATCAGATCCCGGATATCACTTGACACGAGTGACAGCCTGTCTGCATCACCGGAGGAACGCGCTGTTTCCTCGACGAGACGTTCCAGCGCGGAATTATCGGGTGGCAATAGCCCTTCCCGGATCGCATGAGCAGACAGTTTTGCTGCGAAAGCTGCCTCGGAGCTTTCGGAACGTTGTGCGTCTGTTTCGAAGTCAGCCAGCAATTTGAAGTGAACGGAAAAATCGGGGTCGTAGGTCACCAGCACATGGTGCATCCACGCATCACCCACAAGAATTACACGTAGATCGATCGGTATCGGTTCCGGATCCAGCGTGATTGTTGTCGTGAGATTCAGGACTTCGCTGACGCTCTCGATCTCAACCTCCGATTGCCTGAGGCACCGCTTGAGCGCATCCCAGGCCAGCGGTTCGCGGAAAAGGCTATGGCCATCAATGATCAGATACCCGCCATTTGCCATGTGAAGGGCACCGGGTTTGATCAGCATGAAGCTTGTTGTAAGTACACCGGCCTCGGCCCTGTGTTCGACCCGGCCAACGAGATTGGCGAGTGTTGGATGGACCTCCTCGACCACTGGAACGCCACTGCGCTCGTCGTCATGAGTGACGAATACGTTGACGCCATAGCGCTCAAGGGGGCCGAGCAAGCCGTTGGAAATGGCCGGTCCCACGCCAGCGTCGCGGGATTGCGCGGCGAAGGTTGAGAAAAGAACTATGTTTTCCACAAGGTCACGATGCATCGCGTCCAGATGCTCTATGGCTGCTGGGAATTCCTGCAACAAGGCCCTGGTCTCCTCGATGGATTCCGCAATCGCTACCTCGGCGGTATCGCGCTCAAGGGTCCTGAGGTTTTGACGCGTTTCGCGCTCCCATTTTGGCAAGTCCCGGAGCGAGTCGGCCAACAAGTCCTGCACCTCCTTCAGTTGACTCTGGCGTCGCTTTTGCTCGTCTTTCGAAAGCGCATTGAATGATTTCGGGTCAAGGACTTCACCGTTCTCGAGGGGGGCCAGTGAAAATCCCATGGGCGTCTGGATGATGGCCACATCGCGATTGCGTCCTTCCTCACCAAGCTTTTCAAACGCGTCCTCCTTGCGGTTCACGAACGCCTCTTGCAGCGCCTCTTTCCGAGCCTGAAATTCCGGCTTCTCGAACGCGGCGGGCACCGCGGCAATCAGGTCCAAAACGAGATCGCGCATGACATCCCGGAACTTTGTCGCGGCACCCGACGGCAGACGAAGGGCCCGGGGTTTGTGAGGTGTGTCAAAATTGAAGACGTAGGCCCAGTCATCCGGCCGCTCACGATCTGCGGTGGCTCTCTCTAGCAACCGCTTCGTGGCGGCTGACGCATCGGCCCTCGGAGGCGCAGCCACGAATAGATTGAACCCCTTTGCTGACATTGCAGCGGCAAGCTCGATAGCCTCGCGCGAACGTTCCTGGCCAAAGAAACCATCAAATTCTTCTGGTAAGGACTGCGTCGATTTGATCTTTGCGAGATGGGTACGCCTGCGAAGGCGGTCCGCCGGCAGTGGATCAACGGTCCGTGCGGTTCCACTTAATGGCAATTCCACCTCCACATCCTGCAATTATCATCATATCATGCACACAATGGCGCCAACATCGGCCCCTGACGCGCTTGGGGTAGGTTGTCCAGAAGCGCAGTGTTGTGTGAGACCCTGAGCCTGTCTGCCTGTTTGTGCGACGAAGGCAATCGTACCCCGGCTGGCAGCACGCCCGACCCGATCGCATTGAAAAATCCGCGACCTATTTGTTCCTGAAGTGACAAGCTGTTTTTCCGATCTAGCTTAAGAAGCGGAGCAAGCGCGGGAGCTTGTATCGTCTGGGCAACGGTCATGGGAATTATTCAATACCATTCGAGCAGGAACCGCCAAGACCAAATGGTCGCAACGCGGCCCAAAAGGCGCGATCATGCGCAGCCGCCCCGGGTTCTGCAAGAGTGAAACTCATGCGATGCCAATCTGAGAGACGCGGTCATGTGCCTGCCCTCTCCGGGCAGAATGCAGACAATGGCCCTTAAAAGGTCAGCTTCCGGCTTCCTCTCAGACGATAGTGCTTCGGCACCGCGAAGCATCCCGGTAAAATATCCTTATACTGAGCATAATCAATATGCATACCATTCTTGCTGCCTGCAGCAAGAGCGTTGTGGGGCGCAGTTCACATCCTCTGCCGCAGCGGGCGCGCGATTGGTTTCGCCACCCTGCCAGCCGATGCGCACGCTTGACCGGCGCGAACCGCATGGTCGGTCGAGGGGAGCACTTGGTGCTCAGGGGCTGAGGTCTTCCTGGCCCTGCTGTTGGCTGTCGCGCACTTTCTCATGCCGGCAAGGGAGAGTGGCAATTCCCGAATCGCACCAAGCGTGGCGATAGTCACGAATCACAGCGCCTTTTTGCTGCCGGGTTCATGAAAAGCCCGACATGGGACATTGCGGCGTCGGCGGGAGAGGCCGCTCGCGACCCAGCCCCCGATGATTGTGAGCGAGCCATACCCGGTTGCGAGAAGGTCACTTCATGCGCAGACCAGTCCTTCATTCACTTGTCATTGGTGCGCGCGGAACTGCTTCAGAAGCCCTACTCGGCCGGAGGTTTGAACCTGATCCTGCGCATGCGGTGATGTCCTTGGAATCACTTACTATTCCGACTGTAGCACCGGATATCTCATCAAGGGTGCCGCCCTTCCGGAACGATCTTTGTTTAACTCGAATGCCATCGGCAATATTTCTGGAAGGATGTTCGATGACCAGATCACCCTGGTCCAATCCGGTCAGTATCTCGGCGGAGTGTCCATTCATATGATCGACTTGAACCTTGGCGAGGCGTGCCCGGCCACGTTCAAGGCGATAGACGGTCCAGTCAGAACCAGACTTGAAAAGCGCCGTCATCGGCACACGCGCAACGTCAGGCGCGGACCAGACGACAATGTCCGTGCGTACACGAAAACCGTGACCCAGGCGACGGCCTGAACCGTCCAGATCGATCAGGACGTTAACGCGCTGCTCTTCGATGCCGAGCGCCGAGACTTTCGTGAACGCGTAGGGTTCCACGATGCGCACCCGGCCTGTCAGCGTCGCCCCACCCCACCCGCGAATACGGACGACATCACTTGGCGAGATACTGACGGCATCCTCGGAAAGCAGATCGACAATGATCTCGATATCATCTGGATCGCCAATCTCCAGTAGAGGTGTGCCCATTGATACGGGACCTTCGCTGTCACGTATGACCCGCAATATTACGCCAGTCACAGGCGCGACGACTGAAACGCTACCGCCGCCTGTACTTGCACCGGCAGGCATCAAGGCTGCTTCAGCCCTTTGCAGTTCATGGCGGGCAAGGTCCAGTGCAGCACGAGCCTGCAGCGTGGCGGCGGACAAGGTTTGATACTCGGTTTCGGCGCGCTCCAGCGCCTGTTGCGAGACTGTACCGGTCACCGAAAGCGTACGGGCCCGGTCCATGTCGCCTTCGGCGCGTGTTTCATCGGCGCGCCGGCGGTTCAAGTCTGCCTCCGCCGCGGACACCGCTGCGCGCGCTGAACCAGCTGCGGCCTGCAATTGTGCGGCACTTCTGGCATCGATCGTGGGAGTAGCCATCGGGTAAATCGACGCGATCACGGTTGTATCCGCCTGGACGCAATCTCCGGCCTTCATTTCAATCCGCGAGAGTTGACCGCCTGCGGGTGCGGACACAACGAACAAATCCCGAACCCGCGCTTCGCCTTCTTCGGAGACGGTAACCTCCATCGGCCCGCTCGAGACTTCGATCAGGTCGACCGGAACAAGCCTTGGCCAGAGTGCCCAGATAGCCATCATTGCCAGCAGGGCCGCGAGCGTGCCCCAGAAAATCATTCGGGATTGTGACATGGGTTTACTCACGGGTCTTCAACACCTCGATCAGGTCCAGATCGCGCACCCTGCGCGCAACCAGAATGGCCGCGCCGATTGATGCAACCAACACAATTAGGCCCGCCATGCCATAGGTAGAAGGCTGCAGGGCAAATGGGATCCGGTACAATTCCGTTGACATGCCGCTAGCGATGAGATGTGCAAACCCCAAGCCAAAGATGGCTCCGATGGGCAGGGCGATCATGATCAATATGGCAAGCTCGCCTAACAGGATGTGTGTTACCTCCCCTTCGGTGAAACCCAGAACCCTGAGGCTGGCAAGTTCCCGGCCACGCTCCATCATCGCAATCCGCGCCGCATTATAGACGACACCGGCTGCAATCGAACCGCCAATCAAAGCATAGATAGCCATCATGATGAAAATGGTTTCCTCAAGCGTTGTCTCGAAGGCCGCGATGGCGGGTTCCTGTAGTGACACACTGGCAATGCGCGGGCGGGCAAGGACCTGTTGACTGAAAGCTGCCTTCTGATCGGGATCGATTGCCAGAAATGCGCCGGTGACCGTTGGCCGCTCACCCAGCAGCCGGTTAACCTGACCGATTTCCATATAAGCGAACGCACCGATATCGTCGGCGACAATCGCCGTCACAGGCATGGCCGCAACAGGCCTTCGGCCTTCCAGCACTTCGACCGTGACCTGGTCACCGAGGCCTGCTGAAATCATGCTGGCCATCTGGTTCGACAATGCGAGCCCGTGCTCAGGCACCGGCACGATCTGCCCATCCTCGTTCAGCAATTGTTTCTGGTGCCCACCCTGCTGCAGGCCAATTATCACGCTGCGCTCATCAAGTGGCCCATGACGCAGTCGAACATAGACATCCCTGTTCCCCTCAACTGACAGCACGCCCGGGAGGCGGCGGAGTTCCAGCACGGCATCCGTTCCCTGGGGTTCGATAAAATTCACCGCGGCGTCATAAGCGTCGGTGCGGTTGAACCTTGTATCGAGCATCACGTCGATGGAATCAAAGGCAAACAGGGTGCCAACCAGAAGCGCGACGGAAGCTGCAATTCCGGCCATGGTCATTCCCGCACGGAGGGGCCAGCGCGTAATATGCCGGGCAATCATGCGTGTAGGCGCATCCAGGTGGCTTGAACCGCTCAGTCCTTCAAAAAACCCACGACGGTAAATTGTCGGCGGCGCCGGAGACATTGCCTCTGCAGGAGCAAGGCTGGCCGCCTTGAGTGCAGCATTCAACGCACCAGCAATGGCAGCCGAAAAAGCCGCAATCGCGCCAATCAGGAACGAGGCCGGAGCGAGGGTCAGGATGATATCAGGAAACCGGAACGTATCGGAATAAAGATGCGTCAGCAGACCCGCCAGCGCCCATCCTAACGCGAAGCCCGCAAGCACGCCACCGGCCGTCAAGACAAGCGCGAATTTGACATAGACCCAGGCAATCTCAACCCGCGTGTATCCAAATGCCTTGAGCAGGCCGACCTGTTGGCGCTCGGTCGCAATCAAACGTGTGAGGATTGCGTGGATCAAAATTGCGGACACGATGAGAAAGACCGGCGGAATGACACGCGCCATGCTTCTCAGCTGCTGCATTTCGGACTCAATGAAGGCGTGGGAAATCTGGTCTTCCCTAGCATACGCACCGATGCTGCCAAAAGGGGACAACAGTGTGTCCATTTCAGCAATCACATTGCCAGGCTGCGCGTTGCCGGCGAGGGTCACACTGACACTGCTGAACGCTCCATCCAGATCGAGGGCTGCTTCCAGCGCCCGGCGGCGCATCCAGAAAACGCCAAAGCGCTCGTCGTCCGGCAACAAGGCGCCCGGCCCGAGTGTGTAAATGTATTCAGGTGAATCTCCGATGCCGACAACCTCCAGATCGCGCGCCCGCCCATTGATTATGGCTGATACACGCGCACCAAGCGCGACTGTGTTTGCTTCTGAAAACGCCTTGCTGGCAATTGCTTCGTCGGGTCGTGTCAGGTCTGGCCAGCGGCCTTCATACAAGAGCACCCCGTTAAGGGTGGGCTCGCCTTCGTCCGGGATCGACACGAGCTGACCGTTGGCAGGTTCCTCCAGGCCCGGTATATTGAGCGTAACGATCCTGGAAATCCTGGTCTCGACCTGCTGGACGCCATCGATCTGGCGTATCTCGGAGGATAACCGTTCAGGCGCACGTTTGACCTCTGCAAAGACGTCTGCGAACCGGTAATGTTCATAATAAATGGCACGGCTTTGCTGCAAGGACTGAAGCGCGCCCAGGGCCATGATCAGTATCCCGACGCCGCATGCAATGATGATACCCACAGCAACTGCCTGCCCCCTCATATGCACGAGGTCACGAAACAGTTTTCTGTCGAGCGCCGAAAACAGGTTCACCAGGAAATCTCCGAAGGCTTTCGGCGACGCCCCATGTTCTCGGTGCTCGCAATCCTGCCATCCGAAAAGCGGATTACCCGGTCCGCCATCTCCCCGATACCAACATTGTGGGTGATGATGAGCGTTGTGGATCCGAGCGTCCGATTGACGTGTTCGAGCGCTTCCAGCACGCGCACGCCTGTCGCACTGTCGAGCGCACCGGTCGGCTCATCGCAAAGCAGGAGGTGAGGTCGTTTGGCGATCGCGCGGGCCACCGCAACACGCTGTTGTTCGCCCCCTGAAAGTTCCGCCGGAAAATGATCGATCCGCTCAGACATGCCGACCATCGCCAAGGCCTCGTCGGCCGGGATCGGATCGTCCGCGATCTCGGTAACAAGCGAGACGTTCTCACGGGCCGTCAAGCTGGGAACAAGATTATAGAACTGGAAGATAAACCCGACGTGCTGACGGCGGTACCGGGTCAGGGCTGCGGAACTTGATCCCGTCAAAGATTTTCCCTGAAACAGTACCTCGCCAGAAGTCGGACTGTCGAGCCCGCCGAGAATGTTGAGCAGGGTCGACTTCCCACTCCCCGACGGTCCTAACAGGACGATCAATTCACCCTGCTTGATATCGAGATCGACCCCGCGCAAGGCATGCACCTTCACTTCGCCCGTATCGTAGACCTTTGTCAGGTTTCTGGCCGTCATGAGGGTGGAGGGCATGGGAGCCGAATACCTTTGCGTGACAACCGGGACCCGGCCTGTTTCGTTGCGAGGTTTGCATGTCCTGTGAACCTGTCCAGTCCGCGCGTGCTCGCAGATTGCATGATTTCACATTTTTCCTGCACGGAAACAACTCGCTCTCTCGACAGGCTTCCGGTCTCCGATTGCAACTTTGACAATATGCCAACTCGCTGAGGGAATGACTTGATTCCGATCAAGTCTGATCGCGGTCGGTGACCTTAGGCTCGACAAGGTCGAATACCGAAATGATGGGAATGTAACGAGGGCGGCCGCCCAGGCGGCAGGATAGCGCGATGTAGCAGTCAGGCTTGCACCAGTATGATGAAGCGCTCCACGCGGCCAGTGTATGGCTGGAGGAACTGATGGAGGTTCTCGAGCGGACCGAGTCGACGCACGCGCATAACGCGCTGAAAACTGTCTTGCTTGAAATTCGTGACTGGTTGCCAGTGCCGCTTGCCGCGAATTTCTCGTCCCAGATGCCCCTGATCATAAGGGGCCTTTTTATGAAGGTTGGTCACCCGGGTCAGAACGCGCGAGGGAATGCTCGCCCGTCCGTTTCCTTGAGCCCGTCTCCCCCTCCCAACGTGACACACTTTTCTGCGTTGCGTGAATGTCGCTTCCAGCCAGCGTCTTTACTTTGTCAGCGCGTCGATGATCCCGGTGAGCGCATTTTTTGCTTTGGTTCGCATTTCATCATCCGTGGCATCCTGGATAGGATGTGGGACGAGGACATAGCGAGCGCCTTCCATGCCAAGAGCACTGCGCTGAAAATTGGCGGCTTCCTCGAACTCGGACGATGCGATGGAGACCGATGGGATTCCCTGGATTTCAAACCAGACTGTGTCGTGCAGACTGCACGTCGTACAGGAACCTCAATCGGCCAGCGCTTCGACGACATAGTCCACGTCGCATGCAATTTCGCGACGCAGGTCATCTGGACACGGCTTGGTGAAGGTCGGCTTCGAATAGCGCTTCACCTTAATGCCGGGTATCGCGGCCGTAAGTTGGCGCTCAAGCTCATCAAGCAAGACATTGCCGCGGGGCTTGCGGATGTCGAGCAGGCCGACCGTGCCTGTGAGCCCCCCGGTTCTCGGCGTGATCTGACGCGCGACCGGCTTTCGCTCGTCAGTGGGATCAAGAATTGTCGTCATTTTCCGTCCTTCTTCTGCTCGCCTGTCTTTTGATCATACCCGTTTGGGATTCTGTCTCTAGCCTAAATCGATCTTGCGCGACACCGATTGCGAACCGATTTCGCCGGTCGCCCAGCCATGGAAAGCAGAACTGAACTTGCCTGCATCAGATCCTGCTACGACAATGTGGATATATTCCGGGCCAGCGAATTTCGGTACTTCAGTCCCGAGCTTCCCCGCGCCCATTTTTTCGGCGGTTGCCATGGGGATGCCTGCGCCGGACATGTCGTCGGCAACCATTTCGCTCAAGGGGCGCCGGGTCACAGCCTGTATCCGGGCTCGCAGTCGATCCTTGCTGTAATCTCCTTCACTCATGAGCGTGTCGATGTGCTCCGGGCAGACAACGAGAAGCGCGTCTACTGGCAGGTTTCTCAATTTAGGCAGAAACACGCCTTCCAGTCCCAACCCGATAGACCCGGCGACCTGTTCGGGCTTGCGCGATTCCTGGTCAACGATATGGACTGGGCCGCCAGTCATGGCAAAGACCGTGACGACCGAATCCTCCTTCTTGAAACCGCGCTCAACGTGAAGCGGCGGCCACGGAGAGCGTTCTTCGTTTTCCGCGAAACACATCGTATATTTCATCGGATTGCCAAGCGTAGAGCGCTCGACACCACCGGGTTTTCCGCCGCCCACATTGCCAACGATGAGGCGCAAGGCACGGCCGATTGTCGCGTTGGCGCGGTTGCCAGATCCGAGCGCACCCAGTCCCTTATTCATGCCGATTTGGTCACGGATCGGACCATTGACGACAATCACCGGCGCCGCACCCATCGTGGTGGCTGTGACGCCGTGAATATTGAATGCATCGGTGCAGACAGCCTCCAGTGCAGCGATGATAACGGGCATATATTCTGGCTTGCAACCCGCCATGACCGCATTGATGGCAATCTTTTCCACTGTCGCTACACCCATATTGGGAGGTACGATGGCGACTAGGTCTTGCGCAGGGCGGCGCGTGCCCTCGAGCATTCGCAGCACCCGTTCGGGCGTTGGTGGCACGAGCGGCAGACCGTCGGAAAAGCCCTGATCAAACATGAACTCAATCACGTCGTCCGCAGGGGCAATATCAATGCGCCGCGCCTGTATCGCACTGTCCTCTGCGCTTGCGCGCAACTTGTCATAAATTTCAGGATAAAGATGCTTGGAGCCGCATCCGGGACGCCATGCCGGGAGGCTTGCCCAGTCGATCTGGGCTTGAGCCACATCTAAGCTCCGGGCCAGGTCTGCGCTGAGCGTTTGCCATTCTTCACGCACGAAACCCTCGAAATGCGACTTCACCCTGCCATGAGCATCCATCCAGAACACCGAAGGCACGATCTCGATGTCCCAGTTGAAGGAGATCTTACAGGACCTGTCATCGAGGACCGGGAGCGTGAGACCATGGCGTTCCTTGAGAGCAGCGTTGTCATCTCCGGATTGCCCCAGCATCAAAACCCGTAACTTTTCACCGTACGCCTTGTGAAGAGCCTCTACGACAGGCGCGGCCGTGTTGCACGTTTCACAGTCTTCCTTGACGAAAACGACGAGGTGCGGGCCGTTGCCAGGAAACGTATGGGTGTCGCCGGATAGAGACTTCAGAGAGAAGCTCGGTTTGGTTTCCGTCATGGACTCTCTCCTTATCGATTAAGAACACATTGGGTAGGATAGACGTGTATTGTCTAGGGTGACGCAGGGGCTGGCGGAGGTGGATGGGAATCGAACCCACCACACGTCTTCTCGACGCGTCCATGGTTTTGAAGACCAGGGAAGCCACCAGACTCCAGTCACCTCCATGAACAGCCGACAGTAGCGGCAACCAGCCGTCCGTCAAATGTCAGCCATATATCGAGTATCACCAATTCGAATTGTGCTGCCTTGTGAATCGAGATGCTCGAGAATCGGTACGATAAACTTGCGGGTCGTGTTCAGGGTCGCGCGAGCCTCTCCGGTCGCAAAGGCGGTCTGACCCGGATAGCTGGACTTGAGTGTTCTGACCGCAGCAGCGATGGCGTCGGAGTGAAACACGAGAGACTGCTTGAGTGAGACGTTAGTCAGGCGGATCGCCGTCCCTTCGTGAATGAGAAGGGCGAGAAGGTCGGCGTCGTCCGTGCTTGCGATGAATGTATCTTGCGCAGGGGGAGTAAGTCCCGATTCCTTCAATTTTCGGGCCATGCTGACCATGCGTTCTTGTTGTTGTGCTGTCAGGCAATGGAGAGGATTGTGAGTTGGCAAGGCCGCTTCAGTACCGAAAAGAACCAGATTTCCCTCCGAGACGAGCACCGCCTCGACAAACTCGACCAGTGCCTGCGCCGTGTGAGGGACATGCATATGGACACGCGGTGCAAATGGCTTGAGCGGGTTTGTCGCGTGATAGGATTGGAGGCGCTCGATATAGCTTTCTTTGACCTTTTGAGCGGTGGATGTCCCTACAACAAGGGTATCGGTGACGTCCAAAAACATCGCTCCCAATTGCGTGCGGACTTTAGCAGCAGGGCTGCGTGCAAGGCGGCAGATATCTGCGATACCTGCCATCCCCAGATGTTCGCGCGCGAGAGCTGCCGCGATCCCGGGGGTGTCGCCAAGCTGTGCCGCTTTCAGGGTCTCGAGCCGACGCTTTTTATTGGACTTGTTCGGGTCCGCCAGGGGATCGATTATTATGGCTCCGCCGATGGTCTCAGCTGGCGAAAGGCTGCGGATGATTGCACGCTGGCCGGCAAAGGTGGTGATGTCTGCGGGGAAGCGAAGCCGGGCAAAGGCCGATTCACCTGGGTTCAGTTGCTTGCCCTCAAAGAGGCGGAGGCTCGCGACAGCATGGGCAGTGCCATACAGAACACGGATCTGCTGCATGTGCCTGACGGGACGGTTGGCCCGGGGGGAAAGGCTGATTGAAACATCACATTGAGTGGACGGGAGGAATGCGTCCAGCGCATGCACGATGTCACCGGGTTTGACATGAATGGCGGAGATGCCTCGCAGGTTCAGCGCGGTGCGCTCGCCGGGATTGGCCTGAGATGATTCCTGACCGCGCACGTGTATCGAGCGGATGGTTGTGGATTGCCTGTTGGAGGCAAGAACAAGGGCATCATCTGCCTGGATCGATGCGCCATGCAATGTGCCCGTAACAACTGTGCCGCGCCCGTCCACAACGAAGACGCGGTCAACAGGAAGGAAGGCAGCAAAAAAGGGTTCGGCGCCGTTTGTCCTGAGGCCAAGTTGCCCCAGTGCATCCCCGAGTGCGTCTATCCCCTGCCTGGTTGTCGACGAGCAGAAGATCACTGCCGCGTCGCAAAATCGTGTGCCTGACAGCGCCATGCGCAGCTCGGCTTCGCGGACCGCGTGTTCAGTTCTGGAAAGCCGGTCTGATTTGGTGACGGCGACAATGCCTTCATGGATGCCGAGGGATTCAGCAATTTGAAGGTGTTCCAGAGTTTGCGCCTGAATGCCATCTTCTGCGGATATGACAAGAAGTGCTGCGCGGGCACCAGACGCGCCCGAGACCATGGCGCGGACGAAGTCTGCATGACCGGGAGCGTCGATGAAGTCGATCATGACCTCGCCGAACTGCCGGTAAGCAAAGCCTGGCGTGATGGAGAGCCCGCGTGCCTTTTCCTCTGGCAGCGTATCGGTTTCCATACCCGTCAGCGCGCGCACCAGTGACGTTTTTCCGTGATCGACATGCCCAATCACAATGACGGGACACGTCCTCATCGGGTGCGAAAACCGCGAAACGCATGCATGACAATGGGCAGGTCTTCATCATTGAGGGTGCGGGCGTCCATGACGAATCGGTCATCCCTGATGAGACCGATGATTGGAGTCTCGGCGGCGCGTAGGGCAATGACAAGCGCATCTGCAGTATAGGGCGGTGCAGATACGCAAACGGCATAGCTTTCCAGATCTTGCTGGGGAAGAGACCCTCCGCCGACATAGGCTGCGCTCTTCGCAACGGTCACGTCTTCGAGACCTGATGCAATGAGCGCATCGGCGAGTCGGTCAGCTCGCGCACGAACCTCACCAACCGTCTGTGCGATGGCCCGTAGGACGGGCACGCTTTGGAAAGGGTCGTGAGGTTCCCGGTAGAGCCGGAGTGTCGCCTCAAGCGCCGCGAGCGAGAGCCTATCAATGCGCACAGCCCGGCAGAGCGGGTGAGACTTCAACCTGCCGACAAGATCGGCGCGTCCGGCAATTATACCTGACTGGGGTCCGCCTAGCAGTTTGTCACCCGAAAACATGACAAGATCGACGCCAGATTTCAGGATGTCAGATACGACAGGTTCATCGCGCAAACCATAGGTGGAAAGGTCCATCAGGACACCACTACCGAGGTCTTCCATGAGGATGGTGTTTGAATTGCGCGCAAGCAAGGCGAGGTCTTCGCGCTTGGGGGCAGACGTAAATCCGACGATGCGGAAATTACTCGTGTGGCTTTTCAGGAGGACAGCCGTTTCGCTGTCTATGGCACGTTCATAGTCTGAGGCACGGGTTTTGTTTGTAGAGCCGACTTCCTTGAGGATCGCACCACTTTGTTCGATGACATCAGGTAGGCGAAAAGCACCACCAATTTCAATCAGCTCACCACGTGACGCGATGACTTTCCTGCCCTGCGCAGTTACCATCAGGCTGAGCAATACAGCCGCAGCGCAATTGTTCACGACGAGAGCGGCTTCAGCACCCGTCAGGTCGCAGATGAGGTCTTCGACATGGGCATAGCGCGAGCCACGCTTTCCGGTATCGAGGTCGAGCTCAAGGTTTGAATAGTTTGCCCCAACCGCCTGCATAGCGGCTATCGCTTCAGGCGCGAGGCGGGCACGACCTAGATTGGTATGGATGATAATGCCTGTCGCATTGATAACCGCGCGCATATTCGGCCGACGCCTCACTTCGATCGAACTGACCAGGCTGGTGGCAAAGGTTTCGCTCTCGAAGTCAGGGAGGCTGGTCATGTGCCCCGACCGAACGCCACCGCGCAGGGCTTGAAGCCTCGAACGAAGCGCCCGGGTAACCTCCGGGCGCGTATAGGTCCGAAGTAACGCCCCGATATGCGCTGTTTCAAGGAGCGCTTGCATCTGTGGCAATTGTCTCAATAGATTATCCACGTGCTTTCACCCTGCTGCTGCGCGCTAGTGTAGACATCGAATGAGGCCGTTCAAGTTGAAACGCTGGTTGCGCGTCCGAGAAGAGGGAGGTTATCCGGACAGGTCGCTCCTTGCACGATTTCGGCTGCCCAAGCTGCTGCCGCGGTGCTGAGAGGCAGTTGGGCGGACGCTGTAAGACGAATACGAATCTGTCTGCATTATTCGCAGACCAGCAAGTCCCAGGCGACAGGTAGGTCGCGCCACTTGCGAACCCGGGGCGTCTCGTTTCTTTTTGAACCTTGTTCGGGAGTTGATGCGCCTTTCGAAGGTGCAGCGATTGTGGACGGGCGAATGAACTGACCCGGACATTTGCAGACTTCGCATGCGCCTGAGCCGAGTGGAACACACGAAGATAATTGAACATGCAGCCGCTACACGAGATGAAACTTCAATCCAATGGAACCGCCGTCGCATGATAAAAAGTGCGAAAGTTTCTGGACACTACCGCCCTATCCGCGACGAGCGCTTGCAGATCATTGCTTTTCTGAGGCATTCCAGCGCGGTACGTTTATCGCATTTCGGCATCGCACAGGCTTCCGGCACCTCGCCCGCGTAATCCACAGCTCGCAAGAGATAACGCCTCTCGCCGCAGATGTTGGCTACGCCTGCCTTTGGCTGACGAAGACCCCGTCCGGGTGCTGCGGCCATTGCGGGCTTGCTTGCATCGCCTCGAATCGCCGCTTCGGGAACTTGTGTGCCAAGAACCTACCGCACCGCTCGCCCCAGAGACAGCCGCCCTCATAGAAAAATGTCGATGCCGCGCTGATGGAGGAGGTCTTCGACATTGCGAAGCGAGCGTGGAAACCTGATCTACATAGGCAGACCAGGCTGGATGATCCCAGGCGACATTTTGACGGGTTCCTGCCCATTTTACAAGGCACCCCCCCGCCCAAACGCCTCAGGTCCGCCTTTGAAAACAATACGCCCCTTCCTCACCAATACGCCACATACAACGCAACAAGGATAGCAGTAACGATCAATGCGGCAATATTGAATACCGGTCGTGTACTGAAATTGATATCGCTCAACGCAACAGGCTGGTTGGGTTCAGGCGCTTGTGAAGCCAGGCTGGCCACCACGCCGAATACCATGATTGTCAGAAACACAATCCAGATTCGAAGCACGAATGGCATATCTGGCATGAGAAGCTTCAGCAGGATACTGACAACAACCGATCCAATCAGAACAGCAAACGCGCCGGTCGCGTTGGCGCGCTTGAAGAAGAATCCGAGGAGGAAGATCGCAACAACTCCGGGCGCTATGAAACCGCTATATTCCTGGATTGTTTGAAATGCACTTTCCATTCCACCGAGAAATGGCTTCGCAAGGACCAAAGCCATGACCATCGCAACCAGGGCCGTAATGCGACCAACCAGGACATAGTGCTTTTCCTCCCGGTCGCGCGCAATGTAATCGCGATAAATGTCCATGGTGAAAATCGTCGAAATCGAGTTCATCATTGAAGCCAGAGAAGAAACGATAGCAGCAATGAGCGCTGCAAAGACAAGCCCCCTCAGCCCCGTCGGTGCCAGTTTCATGAGTTCACCATAGGTACGGTCAGACTTCTCGTTGAGGGCATCCGCAGCCAGCGCTCCGTCCTGGGCGAGGATCAGCGCAGCAATTCCAGGAACCACGACGATAAGCGGGATCAGAAGTTTCAACACCGCTGCGAATGCCAGGCCTTTTTGGGCTTCCGCCAGGTTCTCCGCGCCAAGCGCACGCTGGATGATGTATTGATTGAATCCCCAATAGGAGAAGTGCAGCACCCAGAGTCCACCCAGAAGCGTCCAAATCCCGGGCAGGTCTGCGTAATTTGGATGATCGGAGCTCAGGATCATCTTGAAATGCCCTGGTACTTCCTGACCAAGACGTGCGAAGCCCGAAATCGGACCATCGCCGCCGCTCACAAGATCCAGCGCAATCCAGGTAATCGCCAGTCCGCCAATAATCAGAATAACGACTTGGATAATGTCTGTGAGCGCGACGGCCTTCAGACCGCCATAAAGCGAATAAAGAACAGCAAATGCCGCCAATCCACACATCGCCCAGATTACATTGAATCCCGTCACGCTCTCGATCGCCAATCCACCAAGCCAGAGGACGGCAGCGAGGTTCACGGCGGTGTACAATGTGATCCAGTAGACAGACATAAGGGTCTTTACCCCATGCCCGTAACGGGTCTCAAGAAACTGGGGCATCGTGTAGATCTTGCGCTTGAGGAAAATCGGCAGGAAAAACTTTGCTGTCAGCAGCAGCACGATTGCGGCCTGCCACTCATAGGCCGCAATCGCCATGCCAACGACAAAACCCTGCCCCGACTGGCCAATAATCTGTTCAGCCGAAATGTTTGACGCAATCAGCGAGGCACCAATAGCCCACCATGGCAAAGACCGCCCGGCGAGAAAGTAGTCTTCGGTATTCTTGGAATGTCCTGCGGGTTCTCGCGAGACCCAAAATGCGATTGTGAAAAGGACAATAGCATAGACTGCCACAACTCCCAGATCTATTGCTCCAAGGTCCATTACTAGCGCCTCCCAGTGGCTTGTTTATTTCTTTTCTCAGGATAATTCCCAGGCATTATTGGTCGCAGGTCATCTGTACTTCGCGGCGTGCCGAAACCCGGACATCTGCAATTGCGATCTTCGATTCCTGCGCGGTGCCAATGGAAATCGCCGTTCTTATATTCGACATGTCGACGGCTCCGGCGAAACAGCTGAGTGGAACTTGAACATCTCGCCAGCCACCCGCGGTGATATCAATGGCCTGGGCCGCTGCGCACTCGCCCCCGTCCTCACACCCCATACTCAAAACGATGCGCGTATCGGATTCAGAGCTGACGGCAAAAGCGAGAACCTTGTCGTCTGATGCGTCTGACGACCAGTCGACAGCTCCGTTCTCGGGAATAAAAGCCAAGCGAGCACCATTACCCGAGAACTCCAGCGCCATCGCATCTTCCTGTGCCAGATGGTCCGCGCGCGTTGCCGCCAGACCTTCTACATTTGCCCCTGTTCCATTGAACAGGACGCCTTCGGAACCCAGAACCAGGAAGGTTTTCCAGGGCGCAATCGCGCCGCCCCGCCGGAACACCGCTCCACGCTCGACGAGCTGGCCAGCCGCCAGACCGCTGTCCTCGTCCAGTCTGGCAAGGGTCCCGGCGCCTCCTGAATATGACAGGCCATAGCCTATCGGAAAGAGTGGGTCATAAGCTGTCGAACCCTTGTTATTGTTGAAGTCCACTGCCGTCTTGGGCCAGGAGTAGGACAGGCGCCCCGTGAAATCGAAATCTGGCCTTGTCTGGAAGAGTAGATCGGCAACTCCGCCACCCTCGGTTCCGGGCAACCAAGCCGCAATAAAAGCATCCGACACGTTCAGTTCCGGATTGACCCACAGTGGTCGCCCGGACAAGAAGACCGAGACGGTTGGCGTTCCGCGATCCTGGAAAGCTTTGAGCACCTGCGGGTCAAAGCCAGCGGGATTGAAATCCAGATGATCCAGATCTCCTTTATACTCTGCATACGACTCCTCTCCGTATACGGCGATCACGACGTCAGCTGAAGCCGCTGACGCTCCCGTCGGATCATGAATGACGCGACCGCCTCCGGATTCGACGACATGACGAATACCGTCCAGAATGGATTCCCCATTTGGAAAGTCCTGATTGGCATATCCACCCCCCTGCCATGAGAGCGTCCATCCACCGGCCTGCTTTGCAATACTGTCCGCACCGTCGCCGATCACGAGGACCGTCAAGTCTGCGCGAAGCGGAAGCGTATCCGAATTGTTCTTCAACAGAACGAGGGACTGGCGCACAGCGCGTCGCGCGACCTCACGGTGACGGTCCGATCCCAGGATTTCAACGTCCTGGGCACCTTTCCGGGCGCTCGGTTTCGACTTCGAGAAAAGACCCGCAGCAAGCTTAACACGCAGGATACGCCTGACGGCATCATCAAGCCGTTGCTGTGTGATCTCTCCGGATTCAACGGCGTCCAGGGTGGATTGGTAGACACCCTTCCAGCTGTCCGGCGCCATGTACATGTCCACACCTGCATTGAACGACGCCGGGCAATCAGTATTCGTACATCCCGGAATCTGGCCATGTCCGTTCCAATCCCCGATCACGAATCCATTGAACCCCATTCGGGTCTTGAGAACATCCGTGAGCATATATTTGCTACCATGCATTTTTTCGCCATTCCAACTATTGAAACTGGCCATGATGGTTTGCACACCTGCTTCTATGGCTGGGAAATATCCTGCGCCATGAATGGCACGCAGTTCCGCTTCGGCAATCGCTGTGTCTCCCTGGTCGACCCCCCTTGTCGTGCCACCATCCCCGAGAAAGTGCTTGGCGGACGCAATAACGCGCGTCTGATCGAAATACGTGTCGGACCCGGGCCGGCCCTGGAGACCAAAAACGATTCTGTCTGCGTAGGATGCAACAATGGACGGGTCCTCCGAGAACCCTTCATAAGTCCGACCCCAACGATCATCTCGAGGAACGGCCAGTGTCGGCGCGAAGGTCCAGTCATGGCCTGAAACGATAAGCTCTGCTGCCGTTACTTCCATGATCTCTTCTATCAGATCAGGATCATTCGCCGCTCCAAGGCCAATATTGTGAGGAAACACAGTCGCTCCCGAAAGGTTGGCATGCCCGTGAACCGCATCAATCCCCCAGATAATGGGAATAGCGATCGCCACGCCCTCCATGTCGATCGACGCTTCGAAATATTCGTCCGCGGCAGCAAGCCACTCATGCGCGGCCGCGTAAGGCTGGTCTCCTGGGGCGGAATTTCCGCCAGACAATACCGACCCCAGACGATAGGTTTTCACCTCTTCGGGCGTCACGCTGTCTGTATCGGCCTGGATCACCTGGCCGACTTTCTGCTGAAGCGTCATTTGCGCAATGATTTCATCGATCCGCCTTTCAATGGCCGGATCAAGCGCCGGAACATTCAGTGACGGCCATGACTCAATATCCGTCACAGGTTTGCCCTGCTCTGGCATGATGGCGCACGAGGTCAGGAGCGCGGCGACAAGAGACGCACACAGATTAAATCGGCCGAGGAGAGTATTTCCAAGTAGCATATCTGAATATCCCGGAGGTTGGATTCTGTTTCAGGCCGAACCAGAAGCGTTGCAGTATTTTTTGATATAGTCGTCGTGCACAGGCAAATCGGCGACAGTGCGCCGGACATTTTCAGTGATGTGGTTGAGAAATAGCCTAACCTCGTCAGGCGTCATCATGTCGACGACCGGATGATGGGACTCCGGCAAGATGCCCTGCCCCAGCATGACTTGCGTCCAGGAGTTTTCTGCAAAGAGCTCGTCATTTGCGCGGAAAGTGCGGCCGGTGTCCCTGAACAGTTGCATGCGGTGGCGCAGGGTGTCGGGAATGTCCATCGTCCGGACATGGTTCCAGAAATCCGTGTCGTTTCGATTCGTCAGATGGTAGTGCAGGATGATGAAATCGCGAATGTGATCGAGCTCGTAAAAAGTCTGCTTGTTAAACTCCGCAACATCTGCAGAGCTGATATCGCCCCTGGGGAACATTTGCAGCAAGCGCATGATGGAACGTTGGATCAGGTGAATGCTGGTCGACTCCAGCGGCTCGATGAACCCGCTCGACAGACCTATAGATACGCAATTGCGGTGCCAGTGTGCCCGACGTGTCCCGGTCCTGAACTTGATCAGCCGAGGCTCGCTAAGCAGTTTGCCCTCGACGGATTCGAGCAATTGCAATCGCGCTGCTTCTTCCTCCATGTAGCGACTGGCGAAGACAATCCCGTTTCCTGTGCGGTGCTGCAGGGGGATCTGCCAACGCCAACCCGCTTCGTGGGCAATGGAGCGCGTGTAAGGCCGCGGCAATCCGACAGATTCCGTCTGTACCGCGATCGCCCTGTCGCAAGGCAGCCAGTGTGACCAGTCGTCATAGCCGACCCCAAGGGCATCACCTATCAGGAGCGCACGAAACCCCGAGCAGTCGATGAACAGGTCGCCATTTATCTCCTGCCCATTGTCCAGCGAGAGGCAAGACAGGTCGCCGGACTCGCTTCGCTGGACGCGATCTATTCGTCCTTCGATCCGCTTGACGCCGAAACCAACAGCCATCTCCCTCAAGAACAGGGCATAGGCAGAGGAATCGACGTGATAGGCGTAGTTCAGGCCGAGTTTGGGAAGGTGCGCAAAGCGTCCCTCTTCTGCCGCGACGAGCTCCAGGCAATAGTCCCCGAATTCACTCGCAACGCCCAAATCACGCCCCCGCTTCCAAAAATGCTGGAACCCTGCCGTCCAGTGATCCTTGCCGGTAATACCGAAGGAGTGAATGTAGCGATGCTCGAGATCAGTCCAGTTTTCAAAGGCGATGCCAAGTTTGAAAGTGGCGCTCACCCGCTTCATGAAGTCGGCTTCGTCAATCCCGAGCAACCGATTGAAAGTGACCAATGTGGGGATCGTCGCCTCGCCGACACCCACTGTCCCGATCTGGTCGGACTCGATCAACGTGATGTCTGCGACCTTGGAGAGCACTTTGCCCATAGCCGCAGCCGTCATCCAGCCAGCGGTCCCACCACCAGCAATCACGACGCGCTTCATTCCCGGGTTCGATACATCCATGTCCTGCCTCATCTGTCCAACCGGTCACGCAGGAACCCTCGCACCCGCTTTGCCATTGCTTCATCAATCGGATTCAGGATGCCACGCGCATGGAACGGAATATGCGAGAAACTCGCCTCACTCGCGCCAAAGACATAATGCTCAAAAATGTCTTTCCAGATGCGACGCTCTTCCATAGGCAGATCCCGCAACGTGAGCATCGCGTGATTGAGAACATCCTGGGGGGTGCCCAGATGACCCGGTACTTTGCGCCACCAGTAATTCACCAGAACGTTGACGCCTTCGGTGGCCTCCACATGATGCCACCACATGGAAGGAATAAAGATCGCGTCGCCCGGTCCAAGCTCAGCAATTTGAGCAACTTGCAACGCATCTTCAAACCTGGGGAAGCGTTCGAGATCGGGCGCATGGAAGTCAACAAGACTGATTGGGCGTCCGGCAGGCGTGAGCTCGAACGGGCCAGGATAGAGATTTTGGGTCTGGTCTGGAGGAAATAGCGTGAAACGCCGGCGCCCCGCCGCGACGCATGCAATATTCAGCGGCAGGTCATTGTGCGCCGCAATGCGAGTCCTTGTCCCAATCCAGATGCTGGCGAGCGGATCTGCCGCCCCGAAATCAATGGAATTGCGCTCACCAAAACCGGGCACACACGCATTGATATCCATGGACGCCATGTAGATCAGCGGCGGGTGGCTTTCCTGCCCATGCCTCAGCACACGTTCGAGAAACGTCGAAAACCGCGCGTTGCCACGATCCGCGTTCAGGCCGGTGAAGTCATCATTATAAAACATCCGTCCATTGAGCGATGGAGGGCCGATAGATACAGGTACGGTCGCGCCCTTATCAAACTGCATCAGATAATCGACCAATTCCCGATCTGACGCCTTCGCGGCACCCACGACCGGCCAATGGCTCACAAAATCACGCAGGACAACCGGCTCAGCAGATGAGCACAGTGTCTCAATCGCTCCGGAACTGTAAACTCCGACGCATTCCGCAACACGCCGGCCGCTCCCGGACTCAGCAACAGGTTTTCGGTTGGCGTCCATCACCTCAGCCCGATTTCAGAGACAAGCTTGTGACCGCAGACCTGGTTCAACAGGTCTCGGTTGCTTGGTAGCCCACCCAGCATCTTTTCAGTTCGTTCAGCAATTTCAGACAGCCGCCGCTGCGCGCGTTCTGGCGAGTCTTTCCGTCTCAGGTGCGGTCGGTCAGGAACCGGAAAGCCCATCCCGTACAGGACATAGGCATAGCTCGCTGCTGGGAATATCTCCTGCGATTGCACAAAGTCTTCTCGCGACGGCGGCATGTCTTTCCAGCGTTGCATCAACTCCCGGAGGCGCTTCGGCCAAGTCACTTCGTCGCGATGATCGCTCCAAAACGGCTCCATTCGCTTGCTCAGCACGTAATGCAGCTTGAGAAAGTCCACGATTCGCGCCCAGCGATACGCGAAGCGGGAATTGAAGCGTGCCGCCGTCGACGCCATCTGAGCAATCCTGGGTGGCAAAGTATCGCTAAGCATGGCCGCTGAAAGCTCAACCATAACAATTGCGGAGGCCTCCAGCGGCTCGACAAACCCTTGCGACATTCCAATCGCAACCACATTCCTGACCCAGGGCGTTTCGCGGTATCCAGAGCGAAACTTCAGGAGCCTGAGCCCGTCGACATCGATTTTTGCGCCAGCCGAGGCGCCTTCAAGATACGCCAGGAACTGTTCCTGGGCGGCATCCTCGCTGATATGGCGAGACGAAAAGACGTAACCCACGCCCCGCCGGTTCTGCAATGCGATGTCCCACACCCAACCTGCTGGCATGGCCGTGGAGTTTGTTTGTGACGCGATCTCAGCCTGGGGATCGGTGTACGGTACGCGCGTTGCCCAGGCGCGATCATTAAACAGGACATCCGAAACGTCAGTGGCCTGCGCGCCCATCACCTTCTCGATCAATAGCGCTTGCTGGCCGGTACAATCGACAAACAGCTGGCCGCCAATCCTTCCGTGCTCACGCGTCTCCACAAAGTCGACGCTGCCATCCGCGCTTAGCGCTGTATCCACCACGTCATCACGTATCAGTTTCACGCCGAGTCGCTTTACGCAGTGTTCGGTGAGCAGAGCCGCCAGCGCCGACGCATCGAGGTGATATGCGTAGTTTGCAACCGCTGCATATGGCGGTGTCTGGGCCTGCTTGGGTGCCCGGCCATTCCTGCAAAGCGCAGCTTGCGAGCTGACGGCATCAGCGAACGGCGTATCGCCTGAGGCGCGCCATAAACTGACAGGGTCAAAATCATCCTCTCCGGGAGGAGCATCGAACGGATGATAATAGGTGTCATTGGCTCCGCCATCGACCCAACCATCGAAACGCGAGCCCTGCTTGAAACTGGCACTGCAAACGCTCAGAAATTCAGCTTCGGAAATCCCGATCCTTTGAAGCGTATCCCGCAGCGTCGGCCAGGTGCCTTCGCCAACGCCGATTGACGGGATATTCGGCGACTCGACAAGAGTTATCTCAAGACCGTCATCCGCAAAGGCGCGGTGATCGGCAGCGAGTATACCAGCCGTGATCCAACCGGCGGTTCCACCGCCGATGATGACAACGTGCTTTAGCTCTGACATTGCAAACTTGCCTCGGGCTGCGTGAATCCTCAATGCGTGTGTATCACAGACCACTCAAGGCGAATTGCCTGCTATAAGGCCACACAAAAGAATGATCCAGGCGTCGGGAGGACGCCTGGATCCATGGCTTGCTGCTAGAATGAGTAGCGAACACCAAGATTGTAGCGCGAGCCTGTCTGGACAGCGAAGTTCACATAGCTCGAGGTGCGTCCGACGGTTCTCGTCGTTTCGTCCAGCACGTTTATGCCTTCAGCAAACACCGTGATCCGATCGGTGACGCTATAACTGGCGCTGACATCCACCTGGCCATAGTCCTCCACGTAGAGCGGGTTGTTTGGCGTACCACTCACACCGACGGTCGAAACGAGGAACTGGTCGCGCCAATTGTAAGCAATACGTGCCTGCAGGCCGTTCTTGTCGTAGAATCCGATCAGGTTGTAGCTGTCACTCAATCCAGTAATGGCAAATTGCGGATCCCCGCTTGAAGGCACCTGAAGATTGTCAAATTCTGTGTCTCCCTTCACGAGCGTATAGTTCGCGATGGCCCCAAAACCCGTGTCACCGAAGAAGTGCTGAATGGCAAATTCCCAGCCATCGACCGAAGCAGTTTCCTGGTTCACAGGCTGGCCAATCTGGAATGTAACCTGCGGGTCTTCACCAGCAACGCCGAAGATGCTGCCAGTGAAATTGCCATTTGAATCCGTACCCGTGATCTCAAAGGTGGACGGATCGGCATTTTCGAAGATCCACTGCCGGATCGCTGCCAGGTCATTCGTGCCAAGCGCCGTTGCCGCGGCGTTGTAACGCGCGCCGCCAAACGGCGTAAACACGTCGAACGGGGTCTGGGTCACGACACCCCTGCCGATGAAGTTTTCGACCTTCTTGTTGAAATAGCCCGCAGAGACATAAGATCCCTCGTCATAGTACCATTCGGCAGAGAGATCGAAATTTTCAGAGACGAACGGTTTTAGATTGGTGTTTCCGTTGGTTCCCGAGCCACCGTCGACACGGAAGAGCTGAGCGACAGACAGGCCCCCGGCAATATCGGCATAGCCCGGGCGGGTCAGCGACTTGCTGTAGGATGCACGCAGAATGACATCCTCAACAGGGTCGAACTGTAAATCGATCGCCGGGAGCCAGTAGTCATACTCTCCGGTGAATTCCTGCGTCTGAACATTCGCCGAATCGGTCAGACCGAGCAACGAAAACTCGTTTGCCGCCACCCAAGCAGTTCCCGTAGGCACTGTAACCTGTGACGGAGACGTGATCTCAGTCGTTTCATAGCGAAGGCCAGCCGATAGCGAGACAGGCATCGAACCGATATCGAACTCGTTATTGATCTGGAAGAATGCCGCAATGCTCTCTTCTTCAATCCGGCGGTCAATCAGGAAGTCGTCTGATCGACAAATGCCGTCTCCTCCGCAAACCGAGCCAAATGCTGGCGTATCAAGCGTCGCAATAAACTGGTCAATGTCAATTGCAAAGAAATCCTGCTGGGTTTGACCGGAGCCACTGAACTGGTCGAAGTTTCCTGCGAGGTCCAGCCGACGGAAAATATCGTCAGGCAGATCGCCCGCAGTTCCCACACCGCCCCATGTGTCGCGCTGGGCGTTCGCAAATGCCGAACGAACCTTGTTCGTGGTGGACGACACACCGAAGTCAACACTCTTAATGAACGAAAAGTCGAAATCGTACGAACCGTCCAGCTGGTACTGATCAATCTCGGTCTTGATAAAGCTGTTCGAGAAAACGTTCCCGGTCGCAATCATACGCGCCGGATCTATATCCGTAAACGGGCTCTGGAACCCGAGAGAAAGCGTCGGAAGCTGCGACGTGAAATCGACAGCCTGGCTCCGGAGCTGGAAATCAGCGGTGCCGGCAACGGCGCTCGTGCCGTATGGGCTGTCCTGGCCGGATTCGGCACTTGAGCTGTGCGCATCGAAAGTCACGCTCAAACGTTCGGTTGCTTGCCAATCGAGATTGAGACCAATGGAGCTATTCTCGCTCTTCGTCGCGAACTTTGCACCGCCCATGGAAAGATCCGAGCCACCGGCCCCGAAGTCCTCAGAATAGAAAAGGGGGCTGGCGATCGGGCCATCTGTCCAAGCGCTCGTTGTGTCTCCGTGGTTGAACCAGACTGAAAGGTCAGAGCGTTCTGTCGCAACTTTGTTCTCGGAATAAAAATAGTCCAGCGTGGCCGTGAAGGTATCGACAGGGCTGTACTGCAGGGCAACCTGAGCATTCAAACGCTCGCGATCCGTATTGGTCAACGAGTAGTTCGCATTTTGAGGAACAGAGTAAACATCATCGGGACCGGGCCGGTTTGTCACCTGCGTGTCACCGGGAGGCTGAGGAAGTGTGCCCCAATTATTTTCCGAACCAAGGTATGCACCGCGCCATCCATTGGATGTTCCAAATTGCGCAACGCCTGAATCGCGCTCCTGAAACGAGCCGGCGAGGGCGACGCCGAATGTATCATTGGCGAACGTATTTGAGAAAATACCCGAAATTTCAGGGGTAATGCTGTCATCGCCAAGCGAGGTGACAGAATTGTCCATGACGCCCTTGGCTCCAGCGGAGAAGCGCATGCCGGGCGCGGACAATGGTCGGGCTGTCAAGATGTTCAGCGTCGAACCGATACCGCCCGTCGGAAGATCAGCCCGCCCCGTCTTGTAGACCTGGACACCGGCTATTCCCTCGGACGCGATGTTGCCGAAATCGAAGCTGCGCGAAGAGGGTGCACCACCCTCGAGAAAGGCTGATGGCATCTGACGGCCATTCAGAAGGACGAGGTTGAAGTCAGGGCCGAAACCACGAACCGTAACCTGGCTACCCTCGCCGTTCGAGCGGTTGATCGAAACACCAGAGATGCGCTGAAGGGATTCAGCCAGGTTGGTGTCCGGAAACTTGCCCATATCTTCAGCTGTAATCGCATCTACGACACCCTGAGCGTCGCGCTTGATGTCTGACGAGGCCTGCAAGCTTTTCCGAATACCTGAGACCAGGACGGTATCCATTCGGGCCTCACCATCGGCGACATCCGTTGTTTCGAAGACCTCATCAGCCTCCGGGGCCTCTTGCGCGGCGGCCGGCGACATAAACGCCAGCGCAGATACCCCGCCCAAAAGCGCCACACCAAATCCGATTTTCTTCGTTTGCACGTTTACTCTCATTGACAGTTTCCTCCCATATTTTGTTTTATTTCTGCCTACACTCAAATTCTGACTTACCGAGCCTGAACCTCCCAAGGCCCAAGAGGTTCGGCGTTCCACGCCTGGTCAGACAGGCACGACTTGCCCGTCTCCAGATCGCCCACGCACTGTTCGACCCGCACCCAATCGACCTGCATGTCCGCAGGAAAAGAAGCCGGATCGAATCCCATTCCATTGGATTTCTCTGCGAGATTTCCACCAACAGCGAGATTCAATATGATGTGAAATGACTGGTCGAAGGGCGCGAAATTCCGGCCCTCAGCAAGGTGTGATCCGGTAAACCACTGGCCGGAATCGAGACGCATGAAGATCTGGCCATCCACGAACCATTGTATCGTGCCCTCGGCCCACTCCACCGCATATTCGCGCCACTCACCTGATGGGCCGATGTCTGCCGCTCGATCCGAGTATGAAAAAAGATACTCATTGCCGGGCGCCTGTTCTCCGTAATGCAGCGCGCCAGACGTTCTTCGCTCAATTCCGTCCGTGCATTCTGCACAGGCCGTTTCGAGATTCACGGCCTCCATGATGTCCACTTCGCCCGACAAGGGCCAGCCGCCATAGACATCGTGTTCAGGCATCATCCAGAAAGCCGACCACGTGCCTTGTCCGGCAGGCAGCTTTATGCGCGCCGAAAAACGACCATACTTGAAAGCCGCAAGCCCCCGGGTCCTGAGCTTTCCAGACGTATAGTCTTTCTCGACCATGCCACCCGGCGCACCCGACATTCCTTCAGGATACAAAGGTCCCTCATGCGCACCTTGTCGAGCGATAAGGCGGAGCATGCCGTCCCTGACCTCGATGTTCTCGCTGCTGTCTACATAACACTGGCGTTCGTTATTCCCGCCGCCCCAGCAAGACACTTCGGGTTGCCATTTCGTGCGATCGAGTGACTTGCCCTCAAAATCATCACTCCAGACGAGCCGCCACTCACCCGACCCGGCAACTTCGTCGGCAGGCGCGGTCCGCCCGGCCGACACGCCAGCATCTGCAGCAAACGGCTGTAACCGTATCGCCGCAAAGGCAATCGTAACGGCGCCAATCAAGGCCAGCAGAATCCTGGTGTGCAGGTTCATATTCGCCCACTTCCTCCCTGAGTAAGCCATGCGCCACCGGGCGGGCGCCTTCAATCAACATGCGGCAAGCTGGGCGATTTGCGCGACGAACGGGACTTTTTCCAGCGACATCGGCCGAAATACCGGCCTGATCTGGCAAGCCATCGGATGGCCAGAGGATAAAAGGGCAGCGTCGCCCTCAGTATCTCCGATTTGACAAACCTTCTGCGTTGGCGTCACTCAAGTGCTGAAAAAAAGGCAGGTGGAATATGGAAGCCACGCGGCGCAAAACGAACAGCCTCGCACCTTCGCAATGGTGGATTACAGAAATCCTGTTCTGGGTCGCTGTTGCCCTGGCCTCATTTATTGCCCTCACATTGTTTTATGGTGAGCCGGGACTTACCAACATTGCCGACCTCCTGTTCGAAGCGCTGCTCGGAATCATCTTCACGCGGCCCATACTGTGGAGCGCCTCACGGCTCGGCACGATGCCTGTCATCTCGCGCGCCATCGTTCTGGCAACAATGGTGCTGGTGCTTTCACAGGGTTGGAACCTGGTGCGTATGCTGTTCTTTCCCGTATTCTTCCCGGGAGCAGAAATATGGAACCAGTTTGGAGGATGGGCCTTCTCGGCGATTCTGATTTTCGCCCTATGGACGGCTGTGTTCCACAATTTTCGAGCCCACCAGATCGCGACCACACAGCGAGAACTCGCCACCCAAGAACGCTTACGCCGCCTCGGTGCAGAGCAGCTGACCAGTAACGCGCAGCTTAAAATGTTGCGCTACCAGATCAATCCGCACTTCATTTTCAACACGCTCAACTCTGTCAATGCACTGATAGTAACGAACAGAAACAGCGATGCACGACTGATGATCGACAAGCTGAGCGACCTCTTGCGCATGACACTCGCGCGTGACCCTCCCCTGATTGTTCCGCTTTCCGAGGAAATGGACACCGCCAAACGCTACCTCGATGTTGAGCAGATGAGATTTCAGGATCGCCTGACCACTCGCTTTGACGTGCCGGATGCATTAAGAAACGTGAAGATACCAAGCCTTATCCTGCAGCCACTGGTTGAGAATGCAGTGAGGCACGGTGTCGAGAAACAAACCGCACATTGCGAAATCTCCATCGAAGCCCGCGAAAGCGATGGTGGTATTGTGATCTCAATTTCTGATACCGGGCCGGGGCTGAAATCCGAACCGCGGGAACACAGCCGGGAAAGCCTGGGCCTTTCGAATGTTCTCTCGCGACTGCACTCGGTTTACGGCGACACCGCATCATTTTCCCTGACCGACCGGCGTGAAGGCGGCGCACGCGCTTCGCTTACCCTCCCTCTTGGCGTTCCTACCGTGTTTCAATGACTTTGCGTGTGATCATCGCCGATGACGAATCTCTCAGCCGAGACATGTTGCAAGCGCAACTAATGGAAATATCGCCGAACCTCGTCCAGCTGTCGATTGTCGCTCTGTGTGCAACAGGCCGTAGAACAATTGAATCTGTAGAAGAACTTTGTCCCGACCTCCTTTTCCTGGACATCAATATGCCCGATGGCGACGGAATGGCGGTGGCTAAAGCAATGTACGCCAACCGGGCAAGAGCCCCGAGGATTATCTTCACGACGGCTCACGCAGAACACGCGGCCGAAGCGTTCGAAGTGGAGGCAGTGGACTATCTGCTGAAACCGATTCAATCTGATCGGCTGAAGCGCGCCATTGAACGCGTTCTCGATTTACAAAAGGCAGGTGAACACGCGCCCGCTCCACGCATGATCGCCATTCCCGTGTTGGGAGGCATCGAGATGCTGGATGCAAATTCAATTGAATGGATTGAAGCGGACGGAGACTATGTCCGTGTACATGCGGGTACGCGAAGTTTTCATTTTCGCAAAACCCTCTCAGCCTTCGCCGCCGATTTCCAACCCTTGTTTCGTCAGACCCATCGCTCCTATCTGGTCAACCTGGACCAGGTGGTAAGGTTGATTCCAAAGCCCAAGGGCGAAGCGCTGCTCCAGACAAGGTCAGGTGGAGATATACCCGTCAGCCGGAGCCACAGGCATGTGATCGAAGACCTGATGCCCGAGTAAGCGGTTGCGGGCCAATGCCAGCCTGTCTGCGCTACTCGCAAGGATGGCCCGGTCCATCGGAACAGGTATCGGTCACTGGATAAGTGGGTGTCTGCTCTCTGGGTTCTGCCGCAACCAGGATGGACTGCACCGTCCGGAAAGCGAGCCCGACTGGGCGCCTGACAGGCAAGACAATGACCGCCGCCTGCTGGAAAATGAAAAGACCACGGCTGCCGGTCCCGGCGCGCCGGATCCATGGTTAAGAACTTTCCCGCCCCAGGGCGAAATATGGCCACGCCTTGCGTACATCGACGAAAATGTCAGCTTGCTCCGAAATCCGAAGTCTGGGCCGGAGGCTGTGTTGAATGCTTGTCATTTACAGCGAGTGCCTTTCCCCAACCCAGCAATTGACAAGGGGCGCTGACTGGCGCGCCCGGAGCCTGAATGCACTCGCAAACCCATCATCATATTGCGCCCGGGGGCGCAGCACTACTCACCCCGCCTGGCAATTGCACCAGCCGACACCAGATCGGCCAGAAGCGCCAGAGTTGCGTTTCCCGAACAGTCAAAAGGATCAATTTCCGCACGTTTGAAATACTTCAGGAGCATGGTCGGGTTCAACCGGGTGATATCCACCTGGCCCATCGACCAATTGGCAAACTGGCGTTCCGAGATCTCCTCATACATCAGTAAGCGGACCTTCTTGTGGCGGCCATCACGGACGATTGCATTGAATAATTCACACACTTCGTCGCGCCCGCCCTCGATCACCTGGATGAACAGGTCCTCGGACACGCACAACATACCCGTGACGCCCAGCGCGGCATTGTTTTGCCGGGACTGCTCGAGAATATCATCCAGGAGCGGACCGGTCATTTTATCGACGGGGCGACTGGCATATAAGCAACGAACAAGCATATCAGCCTCGATTCCTCAAATTCAGAAGTGACAGAAATTCACTGCGCAACGTGTGATCCTTGAGAAAAGACCCACGCATAGCGCTATTGACCATTACCGCATCGTCCTTGACCCCGCGCCACTGCATGCAGAAATGATCTGCCTCCATGACAATCGCAAGGCCGTCTGGGCGCACCTTGGTCATCAGGACCTCGGCCATCTGGGAAATTGCCTCTTCCTGGATCTGGGGCCTGCTCATTATCCATTCTGCAAGACGCGCATATTTGGACAATCCGATCAGGTTGGAGCGTTCATTCGGCATCAGGCCGATCCACAGGCGGCCCATGATCGGACAAAAGTGATGGCTGCAAGCGCTTCGGACCGTGATCGGGCCCACGATCATGAGCTCGTTCAGGGATTCCGCATTTGGAAATTCAGTGACGGGCGGTGGCTCGACATAGCGTCCCTTGAAAACTTCAGTCAGGTACATTTTGGCAACCCGGCGCGCGGTATCCTGGGTGTTGTGATCACTCTCGATGTCGATCACCAGGCTCTCAAGGACTTCCTTGAACCTGGCTTCCACCTCAATCTGCAATTCTTCTAGCTCTCCAGGTTCCAGGAAGCCGGATATATTGTCGTTCGCATGGAACCGTTTCCTGGCAAGCTTCAGTCTTTCGCGAACCCGTGAAGAAACCAGTTCCCCGCTCTCTGACTTGTTCGGCTGGGGTTTATCAATCATGCGCACGCGTCTCCCGATATTCCATTTTCAAAACGAAACTAATGTAAAATGTCTTTCCTGTCCCATCCAGATAAGCGCCTTGTGCTCACTGTCCATGACACCGACAGGCCTGCATATCATAGCGTCACGCATCGACGAGACCCGGAACACTGGCTTCAATCATCCGACCCGATGGCGTGACTACCCGCTCGGGATTTCATTTTCCGGTTCCTGGCGAGGCCTGAACCAGGACTGGATTAGCGGCCTGAATGGTAGAAAGGCATCATATCCGAGCGCGAGAACCCATCGCGCTGCGGGGAAACTGAAGAATAGCCCAAGCCAGCGAAAGGCTGGCAATTGCTTCCAGAGTTCGGCAAATGCGTGGCCACCATCAACCAGTCGCCCCCTTGCATCGCGGACATGAAACCGCGCCATGGAATCGGCCCGCGAAAGGTCGCCTGGCAGGTTGCGCGGTTGCGATACGTCGACAAACTCGACCGATTCCGCGCCGCGGCGTTTTCCATAAAAAGAAATTTCCCGGCTGCATAACGGACAGGATCCATCATAGTAGACGGAAATGCGTGTTTTCGGTTTCGGCGACATGTGTAGTTTATCCTCTGGCTCTGTTTACGCACGAAACCTGGATTTGGTTCTTTACGTTCGCTGATTTGTGTCATCCTGGCGAGGATGGCGGTGGCAACTGTGGCAAGCGGGAACCAAGATATTTGTCACATGGCAGTCCTTTTCGAATGGAATTTGTCTCACATGCACGTATTCTTGCCCTGGATCATCAGGATTTCCGGAGATACCAACCGCCATGGCTGAGGGCCTCTACGACATTCTGGGCGTATCTGCCGACAGCAGCGCGGCTGAAATCAAGGCAGCCTACCGAAAGCTGGCAAAGGCCCATCATCCCGACCTCAATCCGGGCAACACGACTGCCGCTGAACGCTTCAAGGCCATTTCAGCCGCCTATGCAATTATCGGTGACGAGACGCTGCGCGGGCGTTACGATCGCGGAGAAATCGATGCCTCCGGTCAAGAAGCGCCACAACGCCCATTCTATCGCGAACATGCCGGAACCTCCGGAGACCGCCGCTACCAAGATCATGAAAGTTTTGCAGACTTTGGGGATCAGTCTGAACTTTTCGCTGAACTCCTGAGACGGGCCCGCGCGGGTGAGCGCCATCAGGCCATGAGACCTGCACCAGGCCGGGACAGGCACTATTTCTTACCTGTGTCCTTCTTGGAAGCGGCAAGGGGTGGTGAACGCATGCTGGCCATGCCGGACGGATCAGATCTCAAGGTCACTATTCCCGCAGGGTTGAGGGATGGCCAGAGTTTGCGGCTGAAAGGCAAAGGCGATGCAGGGTTGAATGGTGGACCAGCCGGGGATGCGCTTATCGAAATTTCCGTGGAGCGCCATGAATTGTTTCACCGGGATGGCGATGACATCTCAATCACAGTGCCCATCAGTCTGACTGAAGCTGCACTGGGAGCACAAATCGAGGTCCCCACCTTGCACGGCAAGCTCAAGCTGACGATACCGCCCGGCGCAAGCTCAGGCCAGAAACTCAGACTTAAAAACCAGGGGATCAGGGCGAGGGGTCGGCAACCAGGACACCAGTATGTCGAGCTGTCTGTCGTCCTGCCCGATACCAGCAAGTTCGATGACGAGATCAAGACTGCTCTCGCGTCCTGGTCGAAGCGCCACCCATTTGATGCGCGCGCAACGTGGACCCGAGGAGTGGAACTTTGAAAGACGTCGAATTCTTCACGCAAGAGCAGCTGATTATCCGGATCAGCCGAATGTCTGCCGATCGCCTGAGGTGCTGGATCGACGAAGGCTTCGTCAGGTCCGCCGACGACCGCGAAGAAAGGTTTGATGCCGCTGATATCGCTCGCCTTGAGTTTTTGTGCGATCTCGCCGATGACTTCGATCTGACCACGGAGGGAATCGGCATCGTGATCTCGCTGATGGACCAGATCCACACTCTGCGCAACCAGTTGCTAAGACTGGGCAAGGCGGTTGACTGCCAGCCCGGCGAGGTCCGTGAAGCTATAATCGAGGCTTTTGCAGGTTCAGCCGGGAGATCAAAGAGCGCGGGACCTTGAAAGGCGAACCTGGATATCCAGGCGCCCAGGAGCATTGTCCGTCTCAGGCAAAAATCCAACAGATCCAGTACTGCCATCAATCATAAAGGATAATCCATATTTCAAGGATCATCCAAGTCCGTTTCCGGGATGATCGCGACTGAAGCTCCGGGCGCCCGGACAACGTGGCATCCGACAATGGTCGCCATCGGGACTCAGCCAACTGGATATTTCTTTTGTTATCAGCAGGTAACCGGCCATATAAGAGTGTGGTTATCGGCTTCTGGCGAAAAAATGTACAATTACAAAAAACTGGGACTCCTCGGAATTTCCATTCTTGCAGGTGGATATCTCGCGTATTCCATGAGTTTCGGCTCACGCAGTCCCACGAAGGTTGCCGCCATTGAATTGCAGACCGCACCTGCCCGGCTGGTGCTGGCCGTTATCGGGCGCGTTCGCAGCAAGTCCCTCGTGGACATACGCTCTGAATGGCCCGGAGCGATTGTGGACATGACGCATGATGAGGGCGATATCGTTGAGGCGGGAGACGTACTCGCGCAAATCAAGTCAGTTGAAGAACAGGCAGGCCTAACGGTCAATCTCGCCCAATTGCAGGCGCTGGAGGCTGAAGTCGCCCTGGCCGAGGTCAAACTCGGCCGAACCGAAACCCTTGCAGGCAAAGGCCTGGTCGCTCCAGCAGTCTTGGATGAGGCACGCGCCAGTCTCGCAGCCGCCGAGGCACGCAGGAACGCTGCAAAAGCCGTCATGATCCAGGCGCAGGCCCGCGTCGGCGAATACGATATACGCGCGCCAATGCAAGGCATTATCCTTTCCCGGCCCCTCGACCCCGGCCAGGTAGTGGGGACCGCAGATATCATATTTCAGATAGGCTCCCACGACGGCGTCGAAATCGAAGCAGAAGTGGATGAGTTTTATGCTGGCAAATTGCAGGTTGGCATGTCCGCGCTCTTGGCCCCATCCGGATCCACGAACGTGCATGAAGGAACCCTCAGTGAAATAGCACCGCGTATTGATCCGCTCACAGGCGGTCGCATCGTCCGCCTCCTGCCCGGCACCGACAATGATGCCTTTCTGCCTGGGCGCTCGGTAGACGTGAACATCCTTGTTGAAAGCATCGATCAGGCGCTGAGCCTTCCACGCAGCGCGCTGATCAGGGAGGGTGGTCTATGGCGGGTCTATGTGGTTGAGAACGGCAAGGCGACCGCGCGCGAGATCGAATTCATTGACTGGCCGGGGGGGGCCGTCGTGATCGCGTCAGGCCTCGAGCCTGGTGAATTGGTGGTCCTGGATTCTCTTAGCGCCACCTCTGGCATGAGGGTCAGGCCGACAGATCCAGCAGGATCAAAGGTTCACTGATGCTTTTCCTTTCAAAAGTGGCGTTTCGGTATCTGACCTCGAATTTCATGCAAACCGCACTCCTTATTTCCGGAGTCGCCTTGAGCGTTCTGGTCTTTGTCTTCATTACCGCGCTCATCAATGGACTTGCACTTTACCTGACGGCAGAGGTGACGAGCAAGATCGCGCATGTGGAGCTGGAGCCCCCCAACACAGTCGCTCGCATTCTGACGGACAATGACAGGTTCGTGGCAGCACCGGTCTCCACCTTTCGGCGCAAGCAGGTCCGCAACTGGCAACAGGTCTTGCAACTGGCCGAAGATATGCCTGGCGTGACAATCGTGAGCCCGTCCATTGACGGGAGTGCCTTCCTGGCCAGGGGTGAAGCCGTTCTGCCGGTCGCGATTCAAGGCGTACTGCCAGACAAGGTCGATGCCATGGCCGACCTGTCCTCCAATCTCATCGAAGGCAACGCCGACCTCTCCGCAGGCGGATTACTGGTTGGTGTGGAGCTGGCTGAAGAACTCAATCTCAAGGTAGGGGGACCCGTGCTCATGCGCTCTGAGCGCGGCGCTGAAAGGCTCGTCCCGATTACCGGTATTTTCAAGTCGGGTGTATCCAGCCTGGACCGGCGTACGGCTTATATATCGATCGGAGCTGCGCGCCCGTTATTTGATCTGCCCAACGGCGTGACGAAGATATCAATCAAGCTCGCAGACCCTGACACGGCTCGCGCTGTCGCAAAGGCCTTGCAGGATGCCACCGGCTTGAAGGCGACGCCCTGGCAGGAAAAGAACAAAACCCTGGAGGAAGCAACCGATGCCCAGGGGAGAACCGGGCTCTTTATACAAAGCTTCGCGATGATCGCGATCATCATCTCCATATCCAGTGCGCTCCTCCTTTCCAGCTATCGTCGCCGCGCCGAGATTGGTATTATGCGAGCAGTTGGAATTTCACGCAGTTTTGTCGCCGCCGTGTTTGTCTTGCAGGGCATTTTTATTGGCGGCATTGCCGCACTTCTCGGCGCGGGACTGGGTTATCAACTATGCGTAATCCTGGCCTCATTCCAAGACGCAGATGGGCGTGCGTCCTTGCCAATTGCGCCATCTGAAGGCGGATATTTTCTCGTCATCACGCTCACCATCATCGGAGCTGCTGTCGCGGCCGTCCTGCCAGCCCGGGCGGCGGCTAGCGTTGATCCGGTGGACGCGATTCAGCAATGAGCGAGATCGTTCTAAACGCACAAGGCATCATCAAGACCTTCACGAACGGAGAGGAAGAAACGCAGGTATTGAAAGGAATAGACCTTGTCCTGCCCAAAGGGCGTATGATCGCCCTGCAGGGCGTATCAGGCTCAGGCAAATCAACGCTCCTGAATATTCTGGGCCTGCTGATGAAGCCGACATCCGGCAAACTCACACTCCTGGACCAGCCCCTGAGCGGACGCTCCGACGCTATCTTGTCTCGCTACCGCAATCAGCATCTCGGTTTCGTGTTCCAATACCACAACCTGCTGCCGGATTTCACAGCGCTGGAAAATGTTGCCTTCCCTGCCGCAGCGCCGGCCGGCCGCCTCAAGCGTGATATAAGGGAACGCAGCCATATGCTGCTCGATCGGGTCGGCCTGTCAGATCGCAAGGATTTTCTGGCAACACGGCTGTCTGGCGGTCAAAAACAACGCGTCGCCATTGCCCGGGCATTGATAAACAGTCCGAACCTCGTTCTTGCCGACGAACCTACCGGAAACCTGGACAGCAAAAGCAGCGACCAGGTAATGAGATTATTGAAAGAGATAAACCGGGCCGACCAGACAACCTTCCTCATCTCGACACATGACGAGCGTGTTGCAGGTTTCTGTGAGGAGCGTATCCTTATCGAGGATGGACGCATCACGATGACTGGTTCGCAATAGCCGGTTGTGGGGCCTTACCTTTGAGACAGTCATGTCCCGGCCTAACTGATTTCCCTCTGATCTCAGGCGAGTTTTTGAAATAGCGGAACGGATTCCTGACCATACTCGAATGCAAATCGCCAGGATCGATAACCTAAAGAGGTGGCTCGGTTCGTCTGAACACAATCGGGTCACTGGATAAGTGGATCTCTGACCTCTGGGTCATGCTACAACCGGTCCCGGTTGCAGTATGCGTTTGAAGGAGACAGACATCGCAGTCCGTTTTTCGCGACCGATATGTGTATCGTCCATCCCTGGTCAGCTTGGCCTTGCCACAGCGTCCAGCGACGTGGTGTTGAATGCGTTCTTTGCCAGCCGGGCAGATATCGCGATCCCGCTCCGGATCACAGGTGAAGGTGCGCACACTTGCTGCACTCTGACGCGCCATCTGATCCATCGTCTGCTACGGCTCGTAAATTGAACGAAACTGAGCGGAGAGACGCGATGAACGAGCAAGACATTCTGAACGAGCAATATGATACTCGCCTATTGGCCCAGATGTGCGCAAAGCAGGCCCGAATGATGGACACCGATGGCATGGTTGACGATGCCCGGAACCTGTTGGTCAGCGCCTTTGCTATACTTCTCTCATTGGGCACTCAGCCCAAGCTGGCGCTCATTCCGGTACGCCTTCCCCGGCGCTGACATCTCTGCGAAAGGCGCCATCGCATTCTGGCGCCGGTGGCCGCACGAATATTCAGGAAGCATCTGGCGCGAGGCGAGATCTGCGAGAGACCTACTTGTTCTGCGATCAGCCGGTCCAGGTAGATTATGAACATCGCGAGCATCCCTGTATCCATTGTGCCTCACCGGGCTATATGGAGGAAATGCGGCGGGGTGCCGCCCGGAAAAGGGGCAGGCTACCACATCACGCTCGTGGCGCATGTCGGAGTGCTCTAACCAGCCCATTGACCTTCCAATTGGACGCGCTCGGTCAAGATCGTCTTTGCACCAGCAATTTGAAAAACACCATTTCACAGGTCGCGAACTGCGCCAAATCTGAATCAAAGGAAACAGTTACATGAAAATCAAAGACCGGCCGGAATATCGCAGCAAGGGGTTGGTATTGTCTTTTGACAAGGACACGCCGGTATTGGACGCCGTCGCCGTTATGAGCGAGAAAAATTACGGCGCAGTCGTGATCGTCGACTCGGCGAACAAGCCGCTCGGAATTGTGACTGAACGAGATCTTATGCGCCGGCTGCTGGCCAAACATAAAGATCCCAGTGCCACGCGGCTTGCGGAGATCATGACCACGGAGCTGAAGGTCGCCAAGGCAGAAGACAACCTGCTCGACTGGTTGCGGATAATGTCGAACGAGCGGTTCCGGCACTTGCCTATTGTTGACGATGCCGGTGTTTTGACTTCGATGATGAGCCAGGGTGATTTTGTCAGCTATACATGGCCGGAACTTTTTCAGCGTCTGGGGGAGCAAAGCAAGGCCACGTTTATCAAGATGCCTTCGCTGATCTCCATGGTCATCAGTATCGTGATATTTGCAGTCGCAGCTGGTTTCCTGGTTATGCTGGGCAGCTAAAGTGATTGTGCACTGACGAATGGAGCTAGACGAACTTCTGCAAACGTCGCATGCGCCGGAGTCGAGACATCGCCCATCCCGTCTTCAAAATGATAGGTAAGAATTGTCAGCGCGATTGTTGGGACGGCGTCCGGCTTCCCGGCGCCGCTCATTTCCATTGGCTTGTATTGCGGCCCGGCAGGATGGGCATTTGTCCGTGACTGCGACCGCAGGATTTGCCTATCGCCTCATTGCTTTCTTCTGTAATTTCAGCGTCGCAACCTTGTCACGTTCCTTTGTAACGAACGATTGAAGGACTTCCCCTTCCTGGTCCACGGCATGCTAGAGATAGCGTCGTTCACCCCGGATCTTGGCTGCGCCCTGCCTTCGGCAGACGAAGGCCGGGCGCCTTGCTGGAAGGCGCCAACCTGAAGCGGCTGCTGGAGCAGGCTGGGACGCCGGATATCGAGCGCACGCAAGCCTATCTCTTCGCCGGGCTTGAGGCGCAGGGCACGCCACTCGCGCCATTTCTCTTGAAATGGTTACCGCGTAAAATAGTGAAATCATTGAACTTTTCCTCTCCGGGGTAACCGGAGAGGGGTTCGACGCCGCTGGTTGCACTACAGTTTGCATACTTTTTGCACTACAAATCGCGATGAGACATGCAGGTTACGGAACAAGATATCTGAAGGAACGCGGCGGCTGGTGGCACTATCAGCGACGGGTTCCCGCGCACTTCACATATGTCGATGAGCGTGGGCTCATCCAGATCGCACTGCGCACGCAATCCCTTGAATTGGCAATGATGCGCCGCGATGCGCTGGCAGAAGCGGATGCTGCCCTCTGGAATGCCAGGGCGCTGGAATTCGTCGGGGGAGACTCTCAGCTCAGCGTCTGGAAAGCGGCGGATCACCGTTACCGTGCGGCCGTTTCCCGTGCCTTGTCTCAGGGCTTCGTCTATCGCCCTGTCGAAGAAATTGCCGCGCTGCCCGACATCGAAGAAATCGTGGCCCGGCTCAAAGCGACCGACCTTGGAAAAGCGCCAAGCGAAGCCAAGGCGGAGGCCCTGCTTGGCGGCGTGCCGGAACCTGTCGACAAGACCACCGTGTCGGAAGCCTTCGAACTTTATGTCTCGAAGATCGCCTTCGACGACCAGTACAACAAGTCCGAGGCCCAGAGAAACGCCTGGGAGAAGACCAAGCGCACCTCAATCGACTATTTCATCGAGCAGGTAGGCGATATCCCCCTGACGGACATCACCCGCGAGATCGCGACCCAGTACAGGGACCGGTGGCAAACAAGGATGCTGCCCCAAAAGGATGGATCGAAGCTGGTCACGCCAAATACCGCCAACCGTCATATCGGCAATATGCGGTCCCTCTATCAGCGCTATTTCAAGTACCGGGGCCAGTCTGACATTGATGATCCCTTCAAAGGCTTCTTCTTTGCGGGCAAGTCGCGGGTCAAACGGGCCTCGTTCAGCGACGAGTTCGTCCAGACGCGCTTTCTCGTGCCAGGCCTGTTCGATGAACTGAGGCTTGAGCTTCGCGTCATTATCTACCTCTTGATCGAGACCGGCGCGCGGCTGAGCGAAGTCGTGAACCTGAGACCCCAGGATATCCGGCTCGACCATGAGGTGCCGCACATCCATATCCGTGCTGAACAGAACCGCGAGCTGAAGACTGACGATTCAGAACGGGAAATCCCGCTCGTCGGTGCGGCGCTGCCGGCCATGCGGCTCTGCCCCAACGGCTTTGGCCACTATTATGACCGCAGCACACTGGTCTCGGCGAACCTGATGAAAGCATTCAAGCAACGCGACCTGCTGCCCTCAAAGGATCACGTGATTTATTCGCTGCGCCATTCCTTCGAGGACCGCATGCTCGAAGGAGGCCTCGACTACGGCTTGCGCTGCGCGCTGATGGGGCACAAGAACAACCGGCCAGAATATGGTCAGGGCGGATCACTGACTTACCGTCGCGAGCAGCTGGAGCGGATCGCACATCCGTTTGATGCGGAGATGTTTGGGTGACGTCGAATGGATGCAGTTTTTCAGGAGAGATCGAGTGTCGTGGTTGGCCCATTGCAGACAATCCGGCCTCGCGCTGAGAGTGTCCAAGCGACCCCACAAATCGCCATTCAGTCAAGTCGTGACGAGTGGCATGAGCTGCCTAGTCTTTTTCGAACAGTTCAGAACGCCGAACGACGATTGTCATTTGAAGGTTTGCATTTCGCAATCCTGGCTTGACTGAGGTCTTGGCTGCATCGCGAAGCACAGGATCACCCGCCTCGATGAGCTCATGCCATCTTGTTGCGCGGCCATAGCAGCGTCACTGATCCCGATGAGACCGGTTAGGCTGCATTGAACCAACGGCCACTCTCCATCCAGATCGTCTACGGGATTGGCAAATGGCGTATCCTGCGAGCAAGTTGGCGCGATGCGCGAGTGCAGATTCGTGATCTGCGTGATATTTCATCGGTGTCAACGCCAACTGGAAATATCTCATGACACAAAAACATCGCATGGCCCTCGTTACTGGCGCGTCCTCCGGCATCGGCAAATCAATCGCGGAGCGGCTTCTGAAGGATGGCCTGACCGTCTATGTTGCCGCGCGCAGCGTCGACAAGATGGCCGATCTGGCCGACAAGGGCGCCATCGTTCTCGCTCTCGACATCACGAAGGAAGAGCAGATCGAGACTGTCGCGGCACGCATTCTCGAGGAGCATGGCGGGGTCGACGTCCTCGTCAACAACGTAGGCTACGGACAATATGGTCCGGTCGAGGATACCCCGATCGACACCGCGCGCTACCAGTTTGAGGTGAATCTCTTCGGCCTTGCGCGGCTAACGCAATTGCTGCTGCCCGCGATGCGCGACAAGCGGCAAGGCCTGATCATCCAAATCTCGTCTATTGGTGGCAAGGTCTTCACCCCGCTGGGCGCTTGGTATCACGCAACGAAACACGCTCTCGAAGGCTGGTCGGACTGTCCGCGCCTCGAACTGAAACCTTTCGGGATCGACGTGGTCATCATCGAGCCCGGCTTCATCAATACCGGCTTTGCAGATACCCTCGGCGGAAACCTGACCTATCGCAAGGATGGCGCCTATGCCGATTTTGTCGGCCGGTTCGAGGGACGCGTGGACAAGTCGAGGACAACGGGAGAGGGATCGCCCCCGCGCGTCGTCGCGGCCACAGTGGCGCGAGCCGTGCGGGCATCGCGCCCGCGCACCCGCTATGCGACCGGACAGATGGCACGACCCCTCCTGTTTATGCGCTGGATTCTGAGCGATCGGACATTCGAGCGTATTATCGTGAGCCAGTTTTCGTGAGCCGGCCCTTCATGCTGGATATCGGCTGGGCTGCGGTTCTGGACGAGCTGTGTATCCAGCCTGGCGATCTCTTGCGCGCGGCCCAGCTTCCGGCGGATCTGCTGGGCCGGGAGCGCCCGACCGTCGATGCGGCCGGCATGCTGCGCCTTTGGATGGCGCTTGCAGGATTGACCGACAGGCCCGCGCCGGGTCTTGAGATTGCTAGAGCGATACCGGTGGAATCCTTCAGTCCGCCGATTTTCGCCGTGTTCTGCAGTCCGAACCTGAAGGTGGCCATGGAGCGTCTTGCGCTCTTCAAGCCGCTGTTCGGGCCGTTCCGTTTGGAGGTGTCATCGCAAGACGGCTTGCTGAGCGTCTGCCACACCTCGGATACCGGGGTCGACCTGCCGCCGGAATTCGTGGGCTTCGAACTGGCCTTTCTTGTGTCCTTGGCGCGCAGAGCAACGCGAGTCGATATCAGGCCGCGTCTGGTCTCGTTCGTGAACCTTCCGGAGAAACGGCCCTACGAGGCGTTTTTCGGCGTGCAGATTCTTCGGGATCAATCAAATCGGGTCGTTTTCTCCGCCGAAGATGCCTTTCGGCCGTTCCTCAGCGCTAATCCTGCGCTTTTTTCTGTGTTCGAGCCGGAATTGCGTCGGGGCCTCGATGAACTGCCTTCGAATTCTTCCGTGGTAGCGCGCTTGCGCGCGGCACTAGTAGAAACTCTGCCAAGCGGTCGCACGGCGATTGGCGACATTGCCCCAAGGCTCGGCATGAGCCCCCGCAGCCTGCAGCGCAAGCTTGGTGAGGATGGTACGAGCTTCCAGGACGAGCTTCGCGACCTTCGGAGACGACTGGCCATTGGTTTCCTGAGCAACACGGCCCATTCCAGTTCCGAGATCGCCTATCTGCTCGGCTATGAGGATCCGAACTCATTCGTCCGGGCGTTCCATAACTGGACCGGAGGCCATGCGACGCGGAGGCGTTCCTGCAACATGAATAATCAGAACAGAGTTGTGAGCATAGCGGGCATTAGCGGTGATTGGAAGCCAGACACCCAACGGCGGTTATCTGGCCGTTTAAAGACTTGCGCGCATTGAAGCTGCGATGGCCCCTTCCGGCGAGTTTTCGACGCTTGCGCCACCGGTCAACCGGTATGCTTCGAAGGCTGAAGACTGATAACGTTGCCGTAATATCTGCTTATAGACTGATTAATACTTATATGTCATAAGCCGCAAGCCTGATATAAAGTCATCTCGATCAGGCCAGAAGCTGAATGATTGCAACCAAAATGGACCGAACACTCAAACGTGCGCGCGTTGCGCTGGACAAGCGCCTGAACGGGTTCAGGCCGGCTGAGCAGCTGTCTGTCCCACCCAAGGGCTGGGTGCGGGCGATCCGGGATGCGCTTGGCATGACCGGGGCGCAGCTTGCCCGGAGAATGAAGATCACACCCCAATCGCTCAATGGGCTTGAGCAGTCGGAAGCCAGCGAAACCATTCGCCTTGAGACCTTGCGCAAGGCGGCGGCAGCGCTCGACTGCCAGCTGGTCTATGCGCTTGTGCCCAACAAGCCGCTTGAGGACATGGTTGCCGAACGGGCCCGCGCCAAGGCGCTGGAGGCGATCGGCGGCGTGTCGCACTCCATGGCCATGGAAGACCAGAGGGTTCTGGATGATGATCTGGAAGAGCGTATTCAGATCTTCATCTCGGAAACGCTGCGCGACCGAGACATCTGGGAAGACTGATGACGGACCTGTTTCAGGAACCAGAAGATGCCACACCGCTGGCACCGGATGAGCGCGAAGGGTTGCGCCTGACCTGGGTGACCACACGCGCCGACCTCAATGCTGCCGAGCAGGACAATATCGATAAGGGTGCCGCCTGGGCCTTCCGCGCACGAAAACCGGACCTGATGAGCGTTGAGTTTGTGCTGCAGCTTCACAAGCGCATGTTTGGTGATGTCTGGTCATGGGCAGGCCAGTATCGCCGCACCGAACGCAATATCGGCATCGCGCCACATATGATTGGTGTGCAGACAAGCCAGCTCATGGGAGACGCCGCCTATTGGCTCGAACATCAAACCTATGAGCCGACAGAGCTCGCGGTGCGGGTCCATCACAAGCTGGTCTTCATCCATCCGTTTCCCAATGGAAATGGCCGCCACGCCCGCATGATGGCCGACCTTGTCCTGCGTCGGCTTGGCGAACCGGCTCTGTCCTGGGGCGGCGGATCGCTGACCGACATCAATGATCTGCGGCGCGCCTATGTGGAGGCCCTGCGGCGGGCCGACCGCGAAGACTATGACGCGCTGATCGCGTTTTCACGCTCCTAACTCCCTGTTGGAGCACTTGCTGGACCGCCTTACAGGCAAGCGCGCCTGTACGCGCTTGATGCGATCTGATCTGGCCTCAAGTTCCGCTTCCAGGCGCTCGAAAATCGGCCAGTACTTGTAGCCGTAAAGATCGATCATCTTTGCGGCAATACTGAGTGCTTCTTCAAGGTCCTGGTCGCTGACGGCCATGGCGGGAAGACTACTTCGCCCGGTTCCAGACCATGACGCCGGTGCCGTCCTTCTCATTCTCGAAGAAGGCCGCGCGAATGGGGCTGGCAAAGCTTGGATCGCAAAGCTTGACGGCGAGGTAGGGCGTTTCGCCATCCTTGCTTTCCTGGCGCCAGGCTGCGCCAAGTTCCGCGCCGCCGGTAAAAAGCCGGAAGTCGGGCGCGCCGTCTGATGCTTTGTCACTGTTCGGGACAAGCTGGGCTTTCACGTTGATGGTCATAGTGCGGATGGTGCCGATATAGCTGCCATCTTTCAGGGTGAACGTGCCGATCTGTGCCATGGGATTACCTTTCATTGCTGGCGTTGGAATGAAGGGCGCGGCGCGCCCGTTTGAACCCGGCGTCCGAGGCCAGGAAACTTTCGATCATGGCCGGGATCAGCGCTTCGGGCTTTTCTTCGTGGCCATAGGTCTGGCGATAGATTTCGGCATAGTCGGTGAGCGCGCTGGCAAGCTCTGGATCGACCGACAGGCTCATGCGAACCGGCGTGCGGTCGGGAAGACGGTCAAGACGTAGGGTCATCGTGTGGCTCCTTGTGGATGGGGTCTGAGGATGAGATCGCGGGTGACGACCACGCGCACCGGCCAGCCGGGCCGCACGCGGATCGTCGGCTGAATGCCAAGATTGCGCTCGACGACGCGCTGACCGGCCTGGTTGACCGTGTCCGTCGTGCCGCGGCGGATGGCGCGCTCGAGGTCGCCGTCACCGTCCGCGCCAAGCTCGGCTCCGATCCCGAGAATGGTGGCGAGGCCCGCGGCGATAAACACACGGTCCCAGTGATGGTCGGTGCGGTCGGAGAGACCCGCAAAACCTTGGGCGTCGGCACCCGGCGCAGAAATGACGATGGAGGAGCCGTCAGGGAAGATGATCCGGTCCCAGGTCACTGGAACCGCATGGCAAAAGCACCAGGTAACGACCGGACAGGCTGCCGGGGCGCCGCGCGGCTAGCTCTGCCTTCCGAACACAACGATCTTGTTGTCCACATCATGGCCGATATCTGCACGGCCCAGATACGGAATGGCATTGCGCGCGCACCAGTGCTCGGCGATCTCTTCTTCCGTCGCTTCGAAGTCGATGTCGTTTTCCGGGATGGCACTGCAGCGCCCGAGCAGAATGCCTGCGACGGCGCGCATACCGGGATTTGACGTGATGTTGAACAACATCCTGTCGAGGCTGTAGTGATACTCGCCGACTTCTTCCAGCATGAGCACATGGCCGGTGAGATCCGGGACCCAGGGCGTACCGATGAGATTCGCAAGCACGGTGATATTGAAGGCTGCGTACTGCCCGGGCATGCGCGTCGATGCCTCACGACCATCCCTGTCATCACTGCCCAGCAGAAAGTCCAGGGCCCGCAGGATCGCGGCCTCGCCGCCGGGCCGCGTGATGTCTGCAGGCATGGGGCCGTGCACGATCGTGCCGATGGAGTCCCTGTACAGGCGTGCCAGGAGGCTTCCTGTATCGCTGTAACCAAGGAAGGTCTTGCGCCGGGCCACGTCGCCCAGGCCCTCGAACGCAGCTTCCAGCAACCGACAAGAGCCATACCCGCCACGCGCGAACCAGACGGCATCGAGATCGGGATCATTCGCCATTTCGACAAAGGCCGCGGCCCGCGCGGCGTCCGGCCCGGCAAAGTGCCCCGACCGGAGGAAGCATTGCGGATGAAAGATCAGCTCGACACGCTCGTCGCCATAGGTTTCGGCGGCCAGGGCGCTTACCTTATGCTGGGCATGCGCATCGATCGCCCTGCCCGGCGCAACGACACCAATTCTCAACCTTCCTTGCGCCATTTCATCCTCCTGAACACGCGCTTACACATTTCGGACAATCGCAGTTAGAATGAAGTCCATGAAGAATCACAAACACTACTTCTTTTGCGGCATCGGCGGCAGCGGCATGCTGCCGCTGGCACTGATCCTGCTGGACCAGGGAAACAATGTCGAAGGATCGGACCGTTCCCTCGACCAGGGACGGACGCCCGAAAAGTTTGATTTCCTGCGAAGCCGGGGAATCAGGTTGCATCCCCAGGATGGCAGCGGGTTGGTCAGTCGCGACCAGATCGTGGTGGCGTCTGCCGCGATTGAAGATACCGTTCCCGACATGGCGACTGCGATCAAGGTCGGCGCGACACGCAGGAGCCGCGCACAACTCCTTTCGGAACTCTTCAATGCGGCAGGCTGCAGTATCGGCGTCGCCGGAACCAGCGGAAAATCGACGACCACCGGCATGATCAGCTGGATCCTGTACCAGGCCGGAAAGAGCCCGACGGTCATGAATGGCGCGGTTATGAAGAATTTCCAGGCCCCGGATGCTTTGTTTGCCAGCTCACTGGTGGGAACGAGCAATATTTTCGTGAGCGAAGTCGACGAGAGCGACGGGTCGATTGCAGCCTATGATCCGCATGTGGCCGTCGTGTCCAATATCTCCCTCGATCACAAGTCGATGGACGAACTCCGCGCCCTGTTCGGCGGTTTTGTCGCCCGCGCAGGGACTGTGATCCTGAATCTCGACAATGGCGAGACAGCGCGGATGGCGCGTGAATGCCCAGACGCCATCACCTACAGCCTGGGCCATGAGGCTGCCGACCTGTTTGCCCGCGACATTGAACCGGCCCCGACCGGCATTGCCTTCACGGTTTGCGATCGCAGGACCGGCGAGACGGCGGCAATCCGTCTGGCGACGCCCGGACGGCACAATGTGTCAAATGCGCTTGCTGCCATGGCGGCAGGCCTGGCATGCGGGGTGTCCCTGCAAGACGCCGCCGGGGCATTGAATACCTTCACCGGCATCCTGCGCCGGTTCGACATTGTCGGCACGGAGAACGGCATTACCGTGATCGACGATTTCGGCCACAATCCCGACAAGATCGCCGCAACACTGCGCACGGTTAAGCATTTTCCCGGACGCGTCCTGGTCCTGTTCCAGCCGCACGGATTTGGCCCGCTCAACAAGATGCGGAACGAATTTGCGGCCTGCTTTGCAGAAAACCTCGACGCCGAGGATGTCCTGCTCATTCCCGAGCCGGTCTATTTTGGCGGCACTGTCGACAGGTCGGTTTCCAGCGAGGACGTCGCCGGCGATATCAATGCGCTGGGCCGGCATGCTGAAGCGCCGGGCGACCGCGCCGCCTGCGGCGACCGCCTGCTGGAACTGGCACGGCCCGGCGACCGCATCCTGGTGATGGGAGCGCGAGACGATACGCTCTCGCTTTTCGCCCGAAACGTCCTGGACGAGCTAAAGGACCGACATGGGGAGCCGAGCCGGCACTGGCCGTCTGCGACAGGATCCGTCGCATAAGGGCTGTCTGAGGTTGCTGTCAGTTTCATGAGACCTAGTCTGAGTTAATCGCGGACGATCAGGGGCTGTGCGGCGATAAGGCGGTGCCATTCGCGAAGCGAGGCGTCGCGCATCCGTTTAAACCGGCCTCTCTTGTTGATATTGCCGTGATGGTTGAAGTGATTGTGTACTGACGAATGGACTGAAACGAACTTCTGCAGACTTCGCATGCGCCGGAAACTGGACATGACTCGCTTCCGCTTTCAAAAGGGGATGTGTAAATGCTCGGCGCGGTTATTGAGATAACGCCCAATTTCCTGTCGACGTTGGTTTCCCATCATTTTCAATGCCGCCTGTTAAGAAAGGCACATGTCCGTCACCACGACATTTGGATTGCCGTACCCCTTCATTGCTTTTCTTAGGAATTTCATAGTCGAGTCCTTGTCACTCTTCTTCGTGACATAGGACTCCAGAACTTCGCCTTCGTGGTCGACAGCCCGCCAAAGATAGTGTCGCTCATCCCTGATGTTGGCTACGCCTGCCTTAGGCTGAGGAAGACCTTATTCAGGCGCCACCCCCACTGCGGGATTGGGCGCATTGATTCCTATCGGAGCTTCCGGATCCTGTGAGCGATGTAGGTACCGAACCGATCGACCCAGAACCTCACACTTTCGTGGCCGACATCTATGCCGCGCTCGTGGAGCAGGTCTTCTACATTTCGGAGCGAGAGCGGGAACCGGACATATATCAGTACCCCGAGCCGGATGATCTCAGGCGAGGTTCTGAATTAGCCGAACGGGTTCTTGGCCATTCTGAGAGGCTAATCGCCCTGCCAAACCGTTTCAAACCCGTTTGCGCTGACAACGCCTTTGCCTTCATTGCCTCGCGGATTTTCCTGGCAAACACGCGCAAAATGGCAATTTCCTGCACTTCCTCAGAGATACCTTCTTCTTTCAGGAAGTCATCGAGAGAGAGGAACTGGTCCCGGCTTTTGCTTTTCGCACTGCAAATCTTCCTTATGCAATCCCCACATCGGTCTTGGTGAAGTCATCTCGGATGAACAACAGAGGCGCGTTGTGAGCTTTTGCGAGTGCGTAGGCAAATGTGTCACCATAATTGAGCCCTGCCGCTGCGCCAAAGCCTTTGCCATAACGGATTCGCGCGCGCACGGCGGTGATTGCCTGCTCGGGCGTGACTTCTACCATTTTTATGTCGAATGCAGTCAGAAAAGCATCGAGGTCTGCCAGCGCGTTGTCCCGATTGTTCTCTGCAACGCGCCCCGCCAGAACCGTACCGGTCTCAACATAATTTGCAGCGCTCAAGAGCCGGGCCGAGGCATCTCCCATTCGGGTGGCTAGGCTGTCGGCCTCCGGTTCTCCAAACATCATGGCAACAATCGCCGAACTATCGACGATCAGCACCTAGAAACCACGCTCATCAGGTATGTCGCCACATGCCTCGTCCCACTCTTCCTGGGTGACGGGTGTTTCACGATCATACTTGTCGGCGATAGAGGCCGCGAAGGCGCGAACCCTTTCAGCAATGGGGCGATTGTCGTTGGAGTGCCCCCGCAGGCGCTCAAGACGTTCTTTGAGAGATTTTGTAACGGCCTCAGTCATGGTCTCTCCCGTCAATGAAGCGAGTTGCCGAGCCAGCCGATCCGCTTCTTCTGTTTTGATGCTCAAAGCCATTTGAGCTCCTTTCTAGATTGCATTCTAGATGCCATGGTATATCGATCATTTTAAGGTGACATTTCTGTTTGAGGCGCTGATAGACACGGTCCGTAAGGCTTGGATGATCTGCCTCGAAATCCTCACGCCCCGCTGCGGCAGCTGCGCGGCCCGGGTACGTGGCCGCATGTATGTCAGCCCGCTTTGCGGCAGATATCTTGGTGTAGATTTGCGTAGTCTCCAGCGATTCATGGCCGAGCAGAGCCTGGATAGGGCTTCTGTCGGCACCGTTTTTCAGCGTCAGCGTGGCTAGCTGTGAGTCGGATCAGATGGCGCGCTCGCGCCACTTGCCTTGATACAGCTGCCCGATGCCTTGCAGGATCAGTCGGCGTGGCTGCAAATCGATCCGTAATCTGCGTGCCAGGATAAATTGTATCCGCACGCTTACGTGACGGCCATTTGGACAGGCTGAGGCATGGAAGATATCGCGATTTCGGGAGTCAGGCTTCTTGGAGAAATTCCCTGCAAATTCGCTGTTATCCGGCCAGAACCCGCCTGAACGTAACCCCCGAATTGGCGAACGGAGACCGGCGCCTGAGTTCGGCTGATTAGAGATTGAAATGTAGGGATGTATGCTCAATCGTGTCGCCAGAGCGGACGCAAGTCCCGCAGAACCCGGCACTATTTTGTTGCTGAACGAACTCGGCCAATCTCTGAAGACTGGCTGGCGGAGAGACAGGGACTCTCCCTTATCACATTTTTTTACATTGATTTTTATAGTATTTTTGATTGATATTATTCTTTTCATTAGCACATCTAGGTAGCGTCCCATCAGATGGTGTAAATCGTGCACGCCGTCTCGGCTGCGGTGATGGGTTCAGTTGCCCACACCGGGCAGGCTGAGAACAGGGTTATCGACTATTCGGGCGAGACTTTCCAGTGACATGTATCGCCGGGTGAGCGCCCATTCGTCGTTCTGCTCAAGCAGCAGTGCGCCGACAAGGCGGATGATGGCTGCATCGTTCGGGAAGATACCGACAACGTTCGTGCGTCGCTTGATCTCCTTGTTGAGGCGTTCAAGGGGATTGGTCGAGTGGATCTGCGTCCAGTGTTCCTTCGGGAAGGCCATGTAGGCCAGCACGTCCTCCTCGCTGGTATCCATCAGGTCGGCGACTGAGTTGAAGCGCTCTCGCAGATTGTCGGCGACACTGCGCCACTGCTGGCGGGCTGCCTCCTGGGTCTCCTGGACAAAGACCGTTTTAACCAGCGCGGCGACGGCGGCGCGGTGGGTCTTGCCGACCCGGCCGAGGAGGTTGCGCATCCAATGCACCCGGCATCTTTGCTGGCTGGTGTTCAGCACTTTCGTGGCGGCCGCGCGCAGGCCCTTGTGATCGTCGGCAATGACGAGCTTAACGCCGCGCAG
>NZ_LADU01000053.1 GCF_000961795.1 Hyphomonas sp. BRH_c22 | reverse complement strand
CGGGGAGGGCGCGGTGGCCTCGACCACGGCCAGCCGGTAGGGCGTGTCAGTGGGCAGGCCGCCAAAGTGCGCCGCCAGCGCCCGGCGCAGGGCGACCGAGATGATCATGCGCATCTGGATGGCCAGAAGGAGCGCAAACACGGCCAGGCCGAGCAGAATCCAGAACAGGGCGGTCACAGGAAGGTTGCGACCTCGAAGCGCCCGCTGGAATCCGTCAGGCCGCGTTTCATGCCGCCGGAATTGAACAGGGCGCTCATCTCGCCACTGGCCGACACCGCGATCATGCCGCCTTCACCGCCGAGGCGTTTGACATCGTCCAGCGCGCCCTGGACAGCGGGCTCAAGCCGGGCGCCGCCATAGCGGATGCGGGCGGACACATCGGCGGCGGCATTGGCGCGGATGAAATATTCGCCAAGCCCGGTGCAGGAAATGGCGCAGCGCTCGTCAGCCCATGTGCCGGCGCCGATGACGGGCGTGTCACCGAGGCGGCCGGGCGTCTTGTTCATAATGCCGGCGGTCGAGGTGGCGGCTGACATGTCGCCATACTGGTCCAGCGCAACGGCGCCGACCGTGCCCATTTCGGGTGCGCCGACCTGTCGTGTGCGTTCGTCGATCGGCTTATAATAGACCTCCGGGTCATCGACAGTGGCAAGGCCTGCCGCATCGGCCAGGCGGCGGGCACCCTCTCCCACGATCAGCACATTGGGTGTGCGTTCCATCACCATGCGGGCCGCCGCGATGGGGCTGAGGACGCCCTGCAGCGCGCCGACCGCACCGGCATTGCGGGTGCGCCCGTCCATGATGGCGGCGTCGAGTTCATAATCGCCATTGAGATTGGGCGCAGCGCCCCTGCCGGCGAGGTAGAGGCCGGAATCCTCCATGGCTGCGACCATGGCCTCGACAACGTCGAGGGCGGCATCGCCACTGGCAAGGCGCTGGCCGCCCTCTTTCAGGAGGCCAGCCAGGTGTTTTTCCTGCGCCGCGTAATCCTGGCCAAAGATCGGTCCGGCACCGCCATGCAGGACGAGAGCCCATTTGCCCGCCATTCTGCCCGTCTCCCTTACGTCACACTTGGAATATACCTGCCACACCGCTACCGTCTGGCAGCAGAAACAACAAGGTAAGGAACGCCGGAACATGAAAGCTGTACTGTCAAAAGAAGTGGGCGGGCCGGAAACGCTCGTCCTCGAGGAGGTCCCGGCGCCGGAGGCCGGCAAGAATCAGGTTCTGATCGAGGTCAAGGCATGCGGGGTGAACTATCCCGACGTGCTGATCATCCAGGACATGTACCAGTTCAAGCCGCCGCGCCCGTTCAGCCCAGGCGGTGAAGTTGCCGGTATCGTCAAGGCGGTCGGCGAAGGCGTGACCCATGTGAAACCGGGCGACCGCGTGCTGGCGTCCTGCGGCAATGGCGGCATGGCCGAATATGTCGTCGCCTCGTCCCATGGCACGATGGCGATTCCCGACGGCATGCCGTTCGACGAAGCCGCAGCCTTCCTGATGACCTATGGCACCAGCTATTACGCCCTGAAGGACCGCGCCGACCCGAAACCGGGCGAGAGCCTGCTCGTTCTGGGCGCGGCCGGCGGTGTCGGCATTGCCGCCGTCGAACTTGGCAAGGCCATGGGACTGAAAGTGATCGCCGCCTGTTCGACGCAGGAAAAGGTGGATTTCTGCCTCTCCAAGGGGGCTGATACCGGGCTGGTCTATCCAGCCGGATCGCTTGACCGGGCCCAGCAGAAGCAGTTGTCCGACGACATCAAGGCAGCCGGCGGCGGCGGCGTGGACATCATCTATGACGCGGTTGGCGGCGACTATGCCGAGCCCTCCGTGCGGGCAATGAACTGGGAAGGGCGCTATCTCGTGATCGGCTTCCCGGCCGGTATCCCGAAAATCCCGCTCAACCTGACCCTGCTGAAAAGCTGCGACATACGCGGTGTGTTCTGGGGCGCGGCGGTTGCGCGCGATCCGAAGGCCCATGCGCAGAACTGTGCCGAGATGTTCAAGCTCTATGCCGAGGGCAAGATCCGCCCGCATATCTCCAATTCCTATCCGCTGGAGAAATCCGCCGATGCGATCCGCGAACTCATGGACCGCAAGGCGATGGGCAAGGTCGTGGTGACGATCTAGATGGCCAAGTCCCCTGCGCAGACGCCTGACGGGTTCATGGAAACACTCGACCATCCCCGGAAGGCGGAGGCGCAGGCCTTGCGCGACATCATTCGTTCCGCTGCGCCAGCCCTCGTTGAATCCCTGAAATGGAATGCGCCGAGCTATGCGCTCGGCGCCGACCATGTCCTCACCTTCAATTTCGCGGACCGCAAGAGCGTACGCCTGATTTTCCATTGCGGCACGCGCCGCAAGGAGACCAAAGACGCGCCGCCGATCATGGAGGATGCGACCGGCCTGCTCGACTGGGAATCCGACATCAGGGCGGTCGCGACCATCCGGAATGCGGATGACCTGGCCCATGCGCGGCCGCTGCTGCCGGGCCTGATCGGTGACTGGATCAGCGCGGTTGCGCAGCCGTAAACGCAGCCGCCAAGGAACGTGTTGACCTGTTCACGCATAGAACAGGCATGCAGGGCAATGACACCCCTCCTCCCGGCGGAGCAGATGACCCGCCCGACGAGTCACGCGGCGACGCGCGCCAGCGCACACTCAAGACGGGCCGGATTGTCATCAACAAGGGCTCCAGCACCTTCGACGTGATCATCAGGGACATGTCGGCGACGGGTGCGCGCCTGTTGCTCAAGGAACCCTGGAACCTGCCGGATGTGTTCGACCTGCTGGTCCTCAATCCCGGATCAGGCGACTGGACCCGGCAGCCTTGCGAAAAGCGCTGGCAGAAGGGCGCCCTGGTCGGGGCCCGGTTCACAGGGGCATCCAGCCAGATATGAAAAAACCCGCCGGAGCGATCCGGCGGGTTTTCGGTTTCGGGAAGAATGCCTGGGATCAGGCGCTCTTGGCGTCGTCGACTTCTTCGAAATCTGCATCGACGACATCGTCGCTGTCGGAAGCCGCATCAGCGGAGGCATCGGCGTGCGCTTCGCTTTCCTGCTGGTTGGCATAGATCGCTTCGCCGAGCTTCATGGCGGCAGTCATCAGGGCCTGATGCTTGGCCTGGATGTCACCGACATTGTCGCCTTCGCGGGCGGTCTTGAGCTCTTCGACGGCTTTCGCGATCTCGTCCTTGATTGCGGCAGAGACCTTGTCGCCATGCTCTTCAACCTGCTTTTCGGTCTGGTGGACCAGGGCTTCGGCATTGTTCTTGGCTTCAACCAGTTCGCGGCGGGCCTTGTCGGCACCGGCATTGGCTTCGGCGTCGGCCATCATCTTCTTGATGTCCTCTTCCGTCAGGCCGCCATCCGCCTGGATGGTGATCTGCTGTTCCTTGCCAGTGGCCTTGTCCTTGGCCGAGACCGACACGATGCCGTTGGCGTCGATGTCGAACGTGACCTCGATCTGCGGCAGGCCGCGCGGGGCAGGCGGGATGCCTTCGAGATTGAACTGGCCGAGCTGCTTGTTGTCAGCGGCCATTTCGCGCTCGCCCTGGGCCACTTTGATCGTCACGGCCGACTGGTTGTCGTCAGCGGTCGAGAAGACCTGGCTTTTCTTGGTCGGGATCGTCGTGTTGCGGTCGATCAGGCGTGTGAACACGCCGCCCAGCGTTTCGATGCCGAGCGAGAGCGGTGTCACGTCGAGCAGGACCACGTCTTTCACGTCGCCTTGCAGCACGCCGCCCTGGATCGCGGCGCCGAGGGCCACGACTTCGTCCGGGTTCACGCCCTTGTGCGGTTCGCGGTTGAAGAATTTCTTCACCGCTTCCTGAACCGCAGGCATGCGGGTCATGCCGCCGACGAGGACGACTTCGTCTATGTCGGCTGCTGTCTTGCCGGCATCCTTCAGGGCTTTCTTGCACGGCTCGATGGTGCGCTTGATCAGGTCTTCGACCAGGCCCTCGAGCTTGGCGCGCGAGAGCTTGATGTTGAGGTGTTTCGGGCCGGTGGCATCTGCCGTGATGAAGGGCAGGTTCACTTCGTACTGGCTGGCAGACGAGAGTTCCTTCTTGGCCTTCTCGGCTTCTTCCTTGAGACGCTGGAGGGCCAGCTTGTCGGTCTTCAGGTCGATGCCCTGTTCTTTCTTGAACTCGGCTGCGAGGAAGTCGACGATGCGAAGGTCGAAGTCTTCACCGCCGAGGAAAGTGTCACCATTGGTGGAGAGCACTTCAAACACGCCGTCGCCGATTTCAAGGAGCGAGACGTCGAACGTGCCACCGCCAAGGTCATAGACGGCGATTGTCTTGTTCTCGCCCTTGTCGAGACCGTAGGCGAGCGCAGCCGCCGTCGGCTCGTTGATGATGCGCAGCACTTCAAGGCCGGCAATCTTGCCTGCATCCTTGGTGGCCTGGCGCTGGGCGTCGTTGAAGTAGGCAGGAACCGTGATGACGGCCTGCGTGACCGGTGTGCCGAGATAGTCCTCGGCGGTTTCCTTCATCTTGGTGAGAATGAAGGCGGAGATTTCCTGCGGGGAATAATCCCGGTCGCGGCCCTTGACCCAGGCATCGCCAGCCTTGCCTTCGACAATACCGAAGGGCGACATGGCCTTGTCTTTCTGGGCGGTCGGGTCGTTGTAGGTGCGGCCGATCAGGCGCTTGATGGCGTAATAGGTGAAATCGGGGTTGGTCACGGCCTGGCGGCGGGCCGGCATGCCGATCAGGCGTTCGCCGCTTTCCGTGAAAGCCACGACGGACGGCGTGGTGCGGGCACCTTCGGCGTTCTCGATGACTTTCGCGGTGCCGCCTTCCATGACGGCAACGCAGGAGTTCGTGGTCCCAAGGTCGATACCGATAATTTTGCTCATGATAACTGTCTCTCTTTAGTTAGCCGCCACGGGCTCTTGTTGGGTTCGGTCTGCTCAGCAGCCCCGGAAGCAAGTGGCTCTCAAGGGTTCATATGAGATGGCGAGGACGGAGTTTAAAGCCGCTCACCTGTTCTGGATGCGATATGGTGAGCCGATCCCTTCGCTCAAGGGGTAATGCGGCGCTTTTACACGGGTTTAACCTGTATCAACTGTCAGCGCACGCGCCAGTCCCTATTGCTGTTATCCTCCATTGTTCAGGCCGGACTGGCCGCGATTATGCATTTATTGCGCGCGGGCGGATACACAACCGGGAAAAATGCAAGACGGCCGGCGTGTGGCGAGATGGCCGGGCGCGGTTCCGTTTCCTGATTTGGCATCACGCGCGAACATCGCCATACTGGTCCGACCCGCCCGACAGACGGCAGGCCAACTGATTCCGGGAGACGACACCAATGCTGCGCTACCTTGCCCTGCCGACATTCCTTCTCGCCGCTGCCTGCGCGTCGGCGCCTGCTGAAACGCTGGCGGTGCCGGCGCTGGAGCCGCTCTGGGTCGCCGAAGGGTTCCAGGGGCCTGAGGGCGCGGTGCAGGCGCCAGATGGCTCGTATTACATCTCCAACGTGTTCGGCGACAGCGGCGCCAAGGACGGCAACGGCTATATCTCGAAACTGTCGCGCGGCGGGGTGATCGTCGAGCGTTACTGGTCTGCCAAGCTGGATGCGCCAAAGGGCATGGCCATTCTGGACGGCACGCTCTACGTGACGGATATTGACAGGGTGGTGATGATCGACGCCGAAACGGGCAGCCGCAAGGGCCAGATCCCGATTGAGGGCGCCCTCTTCCTCAATGACGCCACGGTATGGAACGGGCAGGTTTTCGTCTCGGATTCAGGCAGCGCGCGCATCCATGTACTGGATGGTGAAACCGCGTCCGTCTGGATGGAAGACGAGGTGCTCACGGGCGTGAACGGCCTGCTGGGCGACGCGGACCGGATGCTTGTCTCGACCATGACGGCCGGTGATCTGCTCAGTGTGGACGCCGATCGCAACGTGACGGGGATCGCAACCGGCATGGAGGATGGCGACGGCATCGGCCTTGTGCCGGGCGGCGGCTACCTCGTGTCCAGCTGGCCGGGCCAGGTCCATTACGCCGGCGAGGGCGGCACCGTCACCACGCTGCTCGACACGACGGGCGACGAGACACCGATCACGCAGAACGATCTCACCGTCTTCGGCGATGTGGTCATCGTGCCAAACCTGCGCAACGGCACGGTCACGGCGTGGAAAGTGGTACGTTAGTCGGTTGCGGCTATTGGACTATTCGCGGGGTGGGTCGCGCATATCTTCAGGCAGCTCTGAACAGGTTTTCCAGATAGGTTTGGGAGTCAGTTCGAAGAGAGATACGCGGAACACCAGATAAGTGAACGGTAACGCAAAGGGCAACGAGGCAAAAAAGCTGAGGTATCCGTGTAACCATACAAACAGCGATATCAACGCTCCTCCTCCGAGAGCGCTTTGGATCGTACCGCTGTTTTGGGTTGCTTCAACTGGTAATACGCCAGCTACATAAAGCACCGCTGGGCCATACATGGCCAGAACTGCAGAAACACCAATGACGATCCCGCCGGCTGCAAGGTTCGCAATCAAGACTGTTCCCGCCACCCATATGCGGGGCCGCGATTTTTGAGTTATCAAGGTGCGGCTGAGAATGATGAGCACAATGGTGGCGGCGAGTATCGTTCGCATCGTACGGAGAAATACGAATAGCTCGCCGTCAGGAACCAACAATCCTGATTTGCCAAAGACCATTTCCAGAATCGCGAGTTGAAGCGGTCCCGCTAATACCCACGCAACCGCGCCCCACAGCCATGTGTTGGACCGATATCTCAAGGTCGCAGCCCGATGTGCTGCAGGCGTATGATCAGGCGCTTTTGGCACGCCCAATTTCTACCTTTGATAGATTTAAAAATCGTTTACCGCCATCGGCGGTCGCGCCCTAGTTCGCATTCCCTGCGCTGACGGCCACCATGGCGGCGCGCAGGGTGCGGTCGCCGATTTTCCAGCCGGGCTGGAAGAGCGACGCAATCGTGCCGGACGGGTGCTCTGACGGGATCTGGGCGACGGCCTGGTGCAGGTTGGGGTCGAACACGGCCCCGGGCACGGCCTCGATCTGCTTGACGCCGTGGCGGCCAAGCGCGGTTTCGAGTTCCTTGGCAGTCATTTCGATGCCGCTGAGCAGGTTGTTGCCGGCATCCGAGAGGTTGGCGCGGTCATCATCCGGCAGGGCGGCGAGGGCACGGGCGAGGTTATCGGAGACGCTCAGCAGGTCGCCGGCAAAACGCTCGATCGCATAGACGCGGGCCTCGGAAAGCTGCCGTTCTGCGCGCTTGCGGGTATTATCGAGATCGGCCAGCGTGCGCAGCAATTGCTCGCGCAGCTCTTCGGCCTCGATCTTCAGGCGCATGGCTTCCTGTTCAGGCGAGATTTCCGTGTCGGCCTCGGCTTCCATGGTTTCAGCCGCCTGCGCCCGGGCATTCTTCAACAGGTCGTCAGCCGCCGACTTCAGGTCCGCTCTGGAGGCTTTTGGATCGATATCGGCGCTCTGGCCGGTCTTGGTCTCGTCGCTCATCACTTCCCATCCTTTGCGCGTCGGGCGGCGAGGATTTCGCCGATCACCTTCGCGGTATAGTCCACCATCGGTATCACCCGCGCATAGTTCAGCCGCGTAGGGCCGATCACGCCGAGTGCGCCGATGACATGTTTTGCCCCGCCCATATAGGGGGCCACGATCACACTTGAACCCGAAAGCGGAAAAAGTTGGTTCTCCGCCCCGATGAACAACCGCACGCCATCGGCTTCGCGTGTGGTATCGAGGATATCGAGCAGGCTCTGCTGGCGTTCAAGCTCGTTGAACAGTTGGCGCACACGGTCAAGGTCGCCTGCGGCCTTGGCGTCTTCCAGAAGGTTCGCCCGGCCGCGGATGATCAGCGCCCGCCCCCGGCCCTGCGTATCGCCGCTCCACAAGGCAAGGCCCTCCTCCACGAGGGAGGATGCGGCCGCGTCCAGCGCCGCCCGGCGCGAGCTGATTTCCTCGCGCACGTCCACAGCCGCCTCGGCCAGCGTGCGGCCCTTCATGCGGGTGGAAAGATAGTTTCCGGCCTCGATCAGCGTTGTGGCAGGCAGGCCGTCCGGAATCTTGACCAGCCGGTTTTCGACATCGCCATCCTCCGTGACCAGCACGCAGAGCGCCTCGCCGCTGGCCAGGGGAACGAATTCGACATGGCGAATGGCGGTTTCACGGGTCGGCGAGGCGACAAGGCCTGCGCCGCCCGTCAGGCCCGACAGGATGTTCGAGGCTTCGCCCAGCACGGATTCCAGATCGCCCCCGGCCCCGCGCAGGCGCTCGTCAATCTCGCGCTTGTCGCTGCCCGACGGCTCGCCAATTTCAAGGAAACCGTCGACGAACAGGCGCAGGCCGCGATGTGTCGGCGCCCGCCCTGCCGAGACGTGTGGGGCATCGAGCAGGCCCAGATCTGTCAAATCCGCCATGACATTGCGGATCGAGGCAGGCGAGAGCGCGATCACACCCTTGGACAGGGTGCGCGAACCGACGGGCTCTCCCGTCGTCAAATAGCCCTCGACGATCTCCTTGAAGATGTCGCGCGAGCGCTGGTCAAGGCGCTGCATCAGGGATTGGCTTTCGGGGGTCAGGGCCATGCCTATTGATTAGGGGTGCAATGGTCCCTGCACAATAGGCCTGTGTATCGGGGCCGCCTCAGAACAGGCCTTCGATCAGGCCGTCCGCATTGAGGTGGATGCTCTCGGCGGCCGGGTGGCGGGGCAGGCCCGGCATGGTCATGATGTCTCCGCAGATGGCCACGACAAAGCCGGCCCCTGCCGAGAGGCGTACTTCGCGCAGGCGCACCGTGTGGCCTTCCGGCGCGCCATGCAGGGCCGGATCGGTCGAAAAGCTGTACTGCGTCTTGGCGATGCAGACAGGCAGGCGGCCAAAGCCATCGGCCTCCCAGCGGGCCAGCTGCTCGCGCACGGCGCGCGGTGCCTCGACATGGTCGGCGCGGTAGATGCGCCGGGCGACGGTTTCGATCTTGTCGAAGAGGGGCAGGTCATCGGTATAGAGCGTGCGGAAGTCGGCAGGCTTGGCCGCCAGCGTGTCTGTTACCGCAAGGGCAAGCGCCTCGGCGCCCCTGCCGCCATCGGCCCAGTGGGTGCAGAGCGCAACCGGCACGCCGGCCTTGGCGCAATAGGCTTCGATCGCGGCGGCTTCAGCTGGCGTATCCTGCGTGAAATGGTTGATCGCGACCACGACCGGCAAGCCGAACTGCTGCAGGTTCTCGATATGGCGGCCAAGGTTGGAAAGCCCGGCCTCAAGGGCCGCCACATTCTCCGTGGCGAGTTGATCCCGCGCGAGTCCTCCGTGCATTTTCAGTGCTTTCACCGTCGCCACCAGCACCGCTGCGTCGGGCTGCAGGCCAGACTGGCGGCATTTGATGTCGAAGAATTTCTCGGCGCCGAGGTCTGCGCCGAACCCGGCTTCGGTGACCACATAGTCAGCCATCCGGAGCGCCGCCTGCGTTGCGATGACGGAATTGCAGCCATGGGCAATATTCGCAAACGGCCCGCCATGGATCAGGCACGGATTGTTCTCCAGCGTCTGAACCAGGTTCGGCAGTACGGCATCCTTCAGCAGCGTCATCAGCGCGCCTGTCGCCTTCACGTCGGCGCAGGTGACGGCCGTGCGGTCGCGGCGATAGCCGACAATGATGCGGTCAAGTCGCTGCTCAAGATCGGCGGAATCGGTCGCGAGGCAGAGGATGGCCATGATTTCCGACGCGACGGTGATGTCGAAACCGCTCTCCATCGCGGCGCCATTGCCGGGCCCGCCAAGGCCGGTGACCACGCTGCGCAGGTTGCGGTCGTTCATGTCGAGAACGCGCCGCCAGGTGACGCGGCTGGCCTCCAGGCCGCTGGGGGCGCCCCAGTGGATATGGTTGTCGACCATGGCGGCCAGCAGGTTGTGGGCCGAGGTGATGGCGTGGAAGTCACCGGTGAAGTGGAGGTTGATGTCCTCCATCGGCACGACCTGCGCATGGCCGCCGCCAGCCGCGCCGCCCTTCATGCCGAAGCAGGGCCCCAGCGAAGGCTCGCGCAGGCAGAGCAATGTGTTCGCGCCGATCCGGTTCATCGCGTCAGCAAGGCCGACGCTGGTTGTCGTCTTGCCTTCACCGGCAGCGGTCGGGCTGATCGCGGTGACGAGGACCAGCTTGCCATGCGGCTTGCCGGCAAGCCCGGACAGGTAGCGCGCAGAGATCTTCGCCTTGTCATGGCCGTAGGGGACCAGGTCTTCCGCCGGGATGCCCAGCCGCGCGCCGATTTCGGTAACAGGCTTTTTTGCCGCCGCGCGGGCGATCTCGATATCACTGGCCATGCGGCCCCCTCTTGTCATCACTGGTGCCCCTCCGGTGTAGACAGGCGCGGGAAAACCCGCAATCAGGCGGGTCAGAAAAGAGGATCCCGCCATGACCCAGCTCATCCGCCCTTCGGGCCGCGCGTTTGACCAGTTGCGCGACATCACGCTCGAGACCAGCGTGACGCGATATGCCGAGGGTTCGTGCCTTGCCAAATTCGGCAACACGCATGTCTTGTGCACGGCCAGCTGGGAAAAGGGCGTTCCGGGCTGGATGAAGGGCAAGGGCGCAGGCTGGGTGACGGCAGAATACGGTATGCTGCCACGCGCCACCCATACGCGCGGACGCCGCGAAGCAGCTGCCGGCAAGCAATCGGGCCGCACACAGGAAATCCAGCGCCTGATCGGCCGCAGTCTGCGCTCGGTGGTCGACCTGACGGCTCTGGGCGAGAACCAGATCACCATCGACTGCGATGTGCTGCAGGCCGATGGTGGTACGCGCACGGCCGCAATCACGGGCGGTTTCGTCGCGCTCGCACTGGCTTGCCGCTACCTGAAATCGGAAGGCGTCATTCCGGCAGACCCGATCCAGAAACAGGCGGCGGCGATTTCGGTCGGCCTCTACCAGGATTTCCCGGTTCTGGATATCGACTATCCCGAAGACAGCCAGGGCGAAGCCGACATGAATGTCGTGATGAGTTCCGATGGCGGCTTCATCGAAGTGCAGGGCACCGGCGAGGAACGCCCGCTGTCGCGCAAGGAACTCGACGAGATGCTTCGCCTGGCCGAACAGGGCTGTAATGAACTCTTCGCCGCACAGCGCGCGGCGCTGGGCTAGGCCGTCACGGATTGCTTTCCGCCCAATAGGCGGCACTTCCCTCGGGCATCTTGTTCAGGACGTCCGCGAACGCGTCCCGGTCGACATTCAGGTGCAGGGCATTGGCCACGGCGGTGATCGAATCGTCCGGTGAGAAATTATGCTGCGACCGGACGCCCTGTACTTCAAGGGTCAGGGACGCGCGATCGGCGAAAGGCAGGACGGGGTCGCCGGGATGCCAGTTCTCCACGAACAGGGCGCGCAGGCAGGGCGGCAGCACGGCGGCAAAGATGAGTATCTGCACCGGTGTGAGCCGCCGCCGGAAGACCTGGAGCACGGCATCGACCATTGTATAGGTCTGATGACTCGTCGCCAGCATGGCGGCCCGCCCGGCATCCTCGAGGAAGGCCTGGAAATCTTCCGAGGCATGCGTGTATTCCCGCGGGACAGTCATGCCGGTCTCCATCGCACACCATCCGGACCGGATGCGTTCTTTTTATTACTCTACCGTGCATCTTTCCGCCTGCCAAACAGGACAACGGAGGCAAGGGCCTGGCTCAGTGCCGTGCAAGGCCCGGCAGGCCGAACATGGCGAGCTGCAGGCTGCTGGCGATGCGTTCGGCCCGCTCCATGAAATAGGGCACGGCTTCGGCGCTGGGCGCGGTGTCCTCCAGCGTTTGCCGGAACAGGCCGAGCCAGATCCGGAAATGGGAGGCATCAACGCCCGTCAGCTTCATGTGCGCGGGCAACGGCTTGCCGGTATAGCGCCCGGCATTCATCGCGACGGACGCCCAGAAATCCTTCATGCGGGCAAGATGGGGGCCCCAATTATCGCCGATCTCCCTGTCGAAGATCGGGCCCAGCGCCGCGTCTGCCCGGATCCGGGCATAGAAGGTTTCGACCAGGACTGAAATGTAGGCGTCATCAATGCCCATGCGGTCAGCGTTGAGCTGGATATCGCGGCGGCGCTCTTCGGCGGTGCGCAGGACACGGGTCATGCGGCGGCTCCGGCGCCGAGCATTTCCTGCAGCGGAGCATTGCCGCGCACGAGGTCTGCGACCGACCAGGAATCCAGGGTCGTGAAAAAGGCTTCCAGTGCCTCGGCCAGCGCGCCGCGCAAACGGCAGGTCGGCGATATGCGGCATCCGCCGGCGCCGCCCGGAAAGCACTCCACAAGGGCAGTATTGCCTTCCATGCGGCGCACCACGTGGCCTAGCTGAATGTCCGAGGCAGAACGTGCGAGGCGCAGGCCGCCGGCGCGGCCGCGTTCAGTCGCGATGAAGCCTTCATGGCTGAGGGCCAGCGCCACTTTCATCAGATGGTTGCGGGAGATTCCGAAGGTGTCCGAAATCTCCGAAATGGTCACGCGGCGATCGGTGTTGACGGCCAGATGCATGAGCGTGCGCAAGGCGAAGTCGGTCTGCAGGTTCAGCCGCATGATCAGATATTTTCATCCGGATGATTTGTATCCCAGACGATCTCGTGCGCGCCCTCATCGAAGCCATTCCTCCGCCCAAGGATGAGGACGGTGGAGAGGATGCCCGCAACAAGGAATGAAACAATCGTGCCGGACAAGAGCGCGATCCAGCCATGGCTCGACATGTCCGCGCCCATTGATGACCGGCTGAACAGAAAGACGAGCCCCATCACGGTGCATGTGGCGACGATGGCGCCGACGGCGAGGCCGCCGATGAGCTTGGTGGCATAACCGTATTTGGCCATGGGTGAAGTCCCTTGCTTGCGCGGGCCGTGTGGCGGGCGATCTGGCAGGCAGTATAGCCCTGCTTCCCAGAATTTCAATCAAACATGCATTTTAAATGCATGTTATGAATTGACGCAGCCCCGGGTGGTGGCTCTCGTACCGAAGGCGTAGGCGTCCATCGCCAGCGCACCATAGGTCGTACTGTGGTGAATGCGCCTTGCGTCGCTGCCACCAGCCCCCATGGCCACGAAGAGTGGCAGGATGTGGTCCATCGTGGGATGGTTGTCCCGGCCGTGCGGCGCCAGCTGCACCGCGTGCAGCACGCTGTGCGTATCCTCGTTTTCGAGATGCGTCCCCACCCAGTCGGCAAAGTCAGTGACCCATTGCGGAGGAGGGCTGTCAATTTGGAAACCGCCGGAAAACACGGCACGCAGGTTATGCGTCAGGCTGCCGGATCCGATGATCATCACACCCTCTTCGCGCAGCGGCGCGAGCGCCTCGCCCAGCCTGAAATGCCATTCCGGTGTCTCGGCCAGACTGATCGACAGCTGTAGAACGGGGATGTCCGCGTCCGGATACATGAGGCGCAGGGGCACCCAGGCGCCATGATCAAAGCCACGTGCAGGATCGCCGATCGCATCAAAGCCTGCTTCCTGCAGGCGTGAGATCACATCCTCCGCAAGTGCAGGATCGCCCGGCGCCGCATAGGTCATCCGGTAGAGTTCGTCCGGGAAGCCGCCGAAATCGTGAATTGTCCGAGGCGAGAGGCCGGAGGTTACCGTAGGCCGACCCGCCACATGGTGCGCCGAAATCACAAGAATTGCCTGCGGACGTCCCTGGGCGTCGCCCAACCTGGAGAGGAAGTCGCGTGCCGCACTGGGGGTCAGCGCAATGCTTGGGGCGCCATGTGAAAGGAAAAGGCTGGGCAAGGCAGGCATGTATCAGGTCCGATCATGTTTGACCCTGAACATGAGTCCGCGCCCGACCGGGCACAACGCGCCGGACCTGAATAGGACTTATTCGTCCGACGGCCTGCCCCGTTCCCAGGTCACGTCGCGATCATAAAGGGGAACGGTCGAAAGGCTCATCTTGGCCGATCCGTCGACGATCTTGCGGCTGAAGGACACATACATCAGGCTGTCACTGTCGGCGTCATAGATACGGCGCACGGCGAGCTGCTTGAAGATCAGGCTCTGGTTCTGGTCGAAGACTTCCTCGCCGGACTTGTCGAGATCGATATTGCGGATCGTGACGGGGCCGGTCTGCAGGCAGGAGATTGACGAGTTGGACGGGTTCTCGAACCAGTTGCCCTTGCCGATCCGGTCCCAGAAACCGCGGTCAAAATGGGCGAGGTGGCAGATCACGCCGTCGATTTTCGGGTCGGTCAGCGACTGGATCTTGATCTCGTTGCCGACCAGGTCATTCTTGAATTCGCCGACCTCGTTGCCCCCTCCACCGCAGGCAGCAAGCAGGCAGAGACCGGCGGCGAGAGCGAGGGGGGCAGGTTTCATCGAACCTCAACGTGGATGTGGCGGGACGGTTCCGCGCCATGGGGCAGGGGATTATTCGGCGGCGACACGCCTTCGCCCTTCTTCGCCTTCTTCGTCGAACACGAGCAGGTCGCCGGGCTGGCAGTCGAGTTCGCGGCACAGCGCCTCAAGTGTCGAGAAGCGCACGGCCTTGGCCTTGCCGGTTTTCAGGATCGAGAGGTTTGCGAGCGTGACGCCGACACGTTCCGACAATTCCGTCAGGGACATGCGGCGATCCAGAAGCACACGGTCGAGGGTTACACGAATAGACATCTGCTACCCTCCTATATGGTCATTTTTTCTTCGTCGCGCAGGCGGGTGCCTTCGCGGAAGACTTGGGACAGGATGAACAGGGCGGCAACAGAGGCCCAGGCGATGAGATCCAGGTTGAAGTCGATCTTGGTCTGATCGAAGTTCAGGCCGATCACGAGTGCCACAGCGATGCGCAGTAATTGCGTCACGGCTATGGTCGCCGCCACGCGGGTCAGGCGCGCGGCGTTTTCGGGCACGAACGGATCGCCTTCGGCCAGCGTCGCCAGGATACGCCGCAGCTGGATGCAGACATAGATGATGGCGGGGATCACCACGAGGCCGCCGATCAGGCCCGCCACAAGGGCTGGCAGGCTGTCCGTGCCGTCAGTGACGGAGATATTCAGGGCGTCTATCGAGCCGCCATTATGAAAGGCAATGATCGCAGCGCCGACGCTTGCAAGGAACACGATGCCGATGATGGCGGTCATCCACATCACGATGGTTACGAGCACCGTCATGACGGCAGCCATCGAGTTTCTTGCCTGTTTGCTCATGCCTGTCTCTTCACCGTGTTGCACTCATGGTCTATGGCGTAGGTATGCTTATGCAAAATCGCACACCTTTACCGTTTAACGATATAGGTATTTGCAGGTAAAGCAAGAATGGAACCATTTCAGTAACAGGTGAAAAAATTACACTTCGTACGCTCACGCCCGGTCGACTCGTCGCAGCCACCCATAACAAGGGCAAGGTGTCCGAGCTGAAAGACCTGTTTGAACCTCTTGGATTCACGGTCGTTTCTGCGATTGAGCTCGATCTCGACGAGCCGGACGAGACCGAGACCACCTTTGCCGGCAATGCGCTCTTGAAGGCCCGCGCCGCTATGCAGGCGACCGGCGCGCCCGCCCTGTCCGACGATAGTGGCCTCTCGGTCACCGCGCTGGGCGGCGCACCGGGCATCTATTCCGCCCGCTGGGCCGGTGAACCGCGTGATTTCTACCGCGCCATGGAGAAGGTGGAACAGGAACTGAATGACATCGGCGCGACGGACAGGTCTGCCAAATTCGTCTGCGCGCTGGCCGTTGTCTGGCCGGACGGCCATGAGGCGGTGTTCGAGGGCGAAGTGCATGGACACCTCGTCTGGCCGCCCCGCGGCGAACGCGGGTTTGGCTATGACCCGATGTTCGTGGCCGATGGCGAAACGATCACATTTGGTGAAATGGACCCGGCGCGGAAACACGCCATGAGCCACCGCGCCAATGCGGTCGCCAGGTTGAAGGCGGCCCTGCTTTAATGGCCGAAGTGCTCAAGCCTTTCGGTCCACAATATGGATTTGGGCTCTACGTCCATTGGCCGTACTGTTCGAAGATCTGCCCCTACTGCGATTTCAATGTGTACGCAGCCAAGACGCGCTCGCACGAGCCGCTGCTCAAGGCGATTTCCGAGGACATCCGCATCCACCGCCCCCGCATGCCGGAACATGGCGCGCTGGACACGGTGTATCTGGGTGGTGGAACGCCCTCGCTCCTGCAGCCTGCCGAGATCGCGGGCCTGCTGGCAGTGGCGAGCGAGACGTTTGGCATCAAGCCGGGCGCCGAGATCACGCTTGAAGCCAACCCCAATGACATCATGCGCGCCGACCTGCGCGGACTGGAGGCTGCGGGCATCAACCGCCTGTCGATTGGCGTCCAGTCCCTGCGCGACAATGCCCTGGCCTTCCTTGGCCGCGACCATGATGCGGTCTCGGCCCGGGCGGCCGTCAAACGGGCGCTCCACGTCTTCTCCAATGTTTCGATTGATTTCATCTATGCGCGGCCCAGCCAGTCGATTGATGAATGGGGCGACGAGCTAACCGATGCACTTGCCCTCGGCGCGCCGCACCTGTCGCTCTACGAACTCACCATCGAACAGCGCACCGCTTTCGGAAAGGCCGTCGCACGTGGCGAAATCGTGCCGATGGACCCGGACGCGCAGGCCGACCTGTATGAGCTGACGCAGACCATCACGACCAGCGCGGGCCTGCCGGCCTATGAGGTTTCCAACCACGCCGCCGGGCCGCAATTCCAGTCGCGCCATAACCTGACCTACTGGAATGGCGGTGACTGGATCGGCGTCGGCCCGGGCGCGCATGGCCGGGTGAGTGTCGGCGGCAAGCGCTATGCGAGCGAGGCCGAACGGCGCCCGGAAGCCTATATCGCCAATGTCGTGGCATTGGGGTCCGGCTGGGGCGGGGCATCCAAGCTCTACCCGCTGGACATTGCCCGCGAGCTGATCGCCATGGGTCTTCGCCCGATTGGCGGCATCGCGGTGGAGCGCATTGAATCGCTCTCGCAAAAGCCGCTTCCTCGCGATCGGATTGATGCCTTCATCGCCGAAGGCTGGGTCCGGTTCGACGGCCACAGGCTGTCGCTCACGCCATCGGGCTGGCTGCTGGCCGACGCGATCACGGCCCAGCTTGCGCCCTGATTAACCCTGCTCAGGCCCGCGGGTGCGCCGCTGCGTGCACTTCGCGCAGCCGGCTTGCATCGACGCCCGTATAGACCTGCGTGGTCGACAGCGAGGCATGGCCGAGCAATGTCTGGATGGCGCGCAGGTCAGCGCCTGCCGCCAGCAGGTGCGTGGCAAAGGCATGGCGCAGCGCGTGCGGCGTCGCCGTGTCCGGCAGGCCGAGCACACCGCGCAGCTTCTGCACAAGGCCCTGGATCAGGCGCGGGTTCAGCGCGCCG
>NZ_LADU01000025.1 GCF_000961795.1 Hyphomonas sp. BRH_c22 | reverse complement strand
GCCTCCGCCCCCTCCGCCGCCGCCGCCTCCCCCCGTGCCGCGGGTGGGTGATAGCGGACCGGTTCGCGGGCTGCCCGGAGATGATGATGATTTCAGCTTCGAAGACCTGCCACCCACTTCCTCCGGTGCCCCGGCGCCGGCGCCGCGCCGTTCGACAGGCCGGGCCGTCAGCAACGTCAAGCCTGCCAAAGACTACCTGCCTTTCATCGACGTCGCGATTGACGAAAATGCCCTATATTCAGAATACGGCATGATGCTGCAGGATCGCTATACGCGCATCCAGATCGTGACGCTCAAGCCGGACGCCTATGACATTAAAGGCGTCTCCACCGGCAAACGGTCGGAACCTGTCGATGTGCGAAACTATAACAAGGAAAGCCGCAACTGGCTATCGCGCATGATGGGCTCGCGCAATGTGACGCGTACGCTGATTGCGGAATTCGATGTCGCCAAGCCGGACATCAAGGCGACCAAGGCCCTGTTCTCTGCCACCTTCTCTTCCGACAGCCGGGAAGGCGAATCCTGGACCACGAATGAAAGCATTGCGCTTTATGCAACGCCCTATTTCAAGGTCGGCCCAAACACGACCATCGAAGGGCGCTTCCGCATGCAGCTGTCCGACGAGCGCCAGGGATCGGCAGGGGCAAGTGTCATGGGCGCTCTGACCACGGCCGCCAACCTGATCGCGCCAACGTCCACATTGGTAACGTATTTCAACCAGCCCCTGATGCTGGAAGCCTCCAACTTCCTCAACACGTCCTCGACCACGCTGTTCGGCCAGTCGATCACGGAACAGTCCACCAGCGCATTTTCGGTCAAGTCGTGGAGCGACACGCCGATCCTCGTCGTGTCGGCTGAACTGCCGGAGGCCAGCAATATCAAGCAGACCAAGGGCAAGGGCGCGATTGGTCAGTGGGCGGTTTATCTCGACCAGCCAATCCCGTCCATCTTCACGGCCCAGACATCGGACTTTGACGGCCAGGAGCCGGACTATACCGGCGTGCCGGCGGGCGACATCCTGGCCTTCGAAGTTGGCGAGGACCTGACGGTCTATGACTATATCTTCTCGCGCCTCGACCTCTCCGACCGGATCGCCAGCCTGAATGTTGACGGCGATGCGGATACGGCCCGCCTGATCTGCAATCGCATCGAACGCGGCATGGCCGAGATCGGGTTCACCAGTTTCGATGCGGCCGCAGCCGTATGGGCGGCCTCTGCCAGCGACCAGTTCAACGGCGCCGCCCAAGCCACCCTGCAGCAGGACGGCCTCTGCGAAGGCATGGACCGCTGGAACGCGATGGCTCACTGACGCTTGCCATTGTTTCGGCAAAATTTCGGGATATGAGCCTGTCCTTCAAAGGATGACGGCCATGGCCCACCACAAACGCAAGGGACCGAAATCAACCCGGTCAGGCTGCCTGCTGTGCAAACCGCACAAGCGCCAGGGCACCTGCGCCGCGAACCGCCATCGCGCAGGCGAACGGGCCAAACGCGCCGCCGCTGAACGGGCCATACGGGAAGCCTGATTGGCGGCTGCGCGATGGGCGCCTCTTTAATCCGCCTTCCAGTCTTCATGGCCGTGGCGGATGCGGGCAACAACCACCTCATCTCCCACAATGTTGAAGATGATGATGTGGGCATTGAAGCGGTGAACGCGCACGGGCCTATAGAATTCATCGCGCAAGCGGACCGCCTGGGGAAAGTCTCCAACAAAGCGCAGTTCCTTGCCGTGCTGTTCAAGGTAGCGGCGGGCCTGTTGCTCACCGAATAGCCTGACGCCTTCCCGGAATATGGCGCGAAGGTCGCCCCGCGCCGCTGGCGTAAGCCGAAGTATCATTTACCGGGGCTCGGCTAAAATCTCTGCCATGATCTGGTCGAGCGATTTGTCGCTGATACCGCTGGCAAAGCCTTCCTCGATCTTCTCGTTCAGCGCCGCGATCTTCTCCTGCTTGATCTGCTCACGGCGGATCAGGTCGCGTATCAAATCGGAAGAATTGGCATACTTCCCATCAGCGGACTGCGCCTCGACCCAAGCTTTCATCTGGTCCGGCAGGGAGATGTTCATCGTGGCCATGGCGGGGCTCCTCAAGCTGCCCCTGCAATATAATGGCAAACTTTGCCAAACGCAAACCATGCGCCCGAATCAAAAAGGGCGGCCCTTGAGCCGCCCTTTGTTAGATCTATGTGTCCAGGAAGCTGCGCAGCTTCCGAGACCGGCTCGGATGCTTGAGTTTCCTCAGCGCCTTCGCTTCGATCTGGCGGATGCGTTCGCGCGTCACGCTGAACTGCTGGCCGACTTCCTCCAGCGTGTGATCGGTGTTCATGCCGATACCGAAGCGCATGCGCAGCACGCGCTCCTCACGCGGGGTGAGCGAGGCGAGCACACGCGTGGTGGTCTCGCGCAGGTTCGACTGGATGGCCGCGTCCACCGGAAGCAGCGCCATCTTGTCCTCGATGAAGTCGCCGAGGTTTGAATCCTCGTCGTCGCCAATCGGCGTCTCGAGGCTGATCGGCTCTTTCGCGATCTTGAGAACCTTGCGGATCTTCTCCAGCGGCAGGCCCAGCTTCTCGGCCAGTTCTTCCGGGGTCGGCTCGCGGCCGATCTCGTGCAGCATCTGGCGCTGGGTACGGATAATCTTGTTGATCGTCTCGATCATGTGCACCGGGATACGGATCGTGCGAGCCTGGTCCGCGATGGACCGCGTAATGGCCTGACGAATCCACCATGTGGCATAGGTCGAGAACTTGTAGCCGCGGCGGTATTCGAATTTGTCGACCGCCTTCATCAGGCCGATATTGCCTTCCTGGATAAGATCCAGGAATTGCAGGCCGCGATTGGTGTATTTCTTGGCTATCGAGATCACGAGGCGGAGGTTCGCCTCGACCATTTCCTTCTTGGCGATACGCGCTTCGCGCTCGCCCTTCTGGACGGTCTGGACCAGCACCCGGTAGTCATCGATCGGAATGCCGATTTCCTGGGCGATTTCCGAAATCTCGTTGCGCACTTCCTCGATTTCGTCGCTCTTGCCCTCGATGAAGCGTTTCCACTTTGCCGACAGGCCCTTTACGCGCTCGCCCCATTCGGGCTCGAGTTCGTTGCCGAAATAGTTTTCAAGGAATTCCTTGCGCGGCACGCCATGGGCGTCAGCCATGCGCATCAGCTTGCCTTCAAGGCCCATCAGCTTTTTGTTGATCGCGTAAAGCTGCTCAACCAGCGCCTCGATACGGGCATTGTTGATGTGGATCGTCTTCAGGCTTTCGACGATATTGTTCGACAATTCGTCATATTCGGCCTGGGCCTTCGGCGTCAGGTCCTTGCCTTCGAGGCGGCGCCCGACAAGCTTGTCCTGCAGCTTGCGATAGCGTCCGAACCCGTCTGCGATCTCGTCAAGCTTGGCCAGAACGCCGTCACGCAGTTCCGCTTCCATGGCCGACATGGACATCGCCGCAGCATCATCCTCGTCGTCTTCATCGTCGTCGGTGGATTCGCCGTCTTCGGATTTGGCTTCGTCCGCCTCGTCCTCTTCTTCCTTGGGTTTGGGTTCCGGCGGCGGATTTTCCGCGCCATAGGTCGCTTCGAGGTCAATCAGGTCGCGCAGCAGGATGCGCTCGTTCATCAGCTCGTCGCGCCACACCATCATGGCTTCGAAGGTCAGCGGGCTCTCGCAAAGCCCGCGGATCATCGCGTCGCGGCCCGCTTCGATCCGCTTGGCAATCGCGATCTCGCCTTCACGCGAGAGCAGTTCGACGGCGCCCATCTCGCGCAGGTACATGCGTACGGGGTCGTCGGTGCGGTCAGAGCCGCGCGCGTTGCCCTTCTTGGTGACAACTTTCTTGTCTTCGATCTTGGTGAGCGCCTTGCCTTCGGCTTCGGCCTCTTCCTCGCTCTCGACGACTGCGATGCCCATTTCCGAGATCTGGGACATCACGTCCTCGATCTGATCGGAGGTCATCTCGTCATTCGGAAGCAGGGCGTTGATTTCGTCATGCGTGATGAAGCCGCGCTTCTGCGCCCGCTTCAGAACCTTTTTGACGTCGGTGGCGTTGAAATCGACGACGGCGGCTTCGCCGTCCTTCTCGTCTTCACCTTCGCCATCACCGGCTGTGTTCTTCTTCTTGGTGGCAATTGCCATTCATATTTCTCCCATGGGAGTATCCGCCGCTGCCCTGGTGGATGACCCAAAAAACTGACCTGCGCCTTAGCTTTCGCCGACTTTTCCTGCTGCCTCGTTCATGCGAGCCTTCAAGGCCCGGCGTTCTGCGACAAGCTGGTGACGCCGCCGCCACGCTGAAGGTGACGCCGTCGACTCCCCGCTCGCAGCATCTGTGCCAGAACCGGGCTCCTGCTCATCGGAACTTCTCACCGCCATGTATTGCTCGAGGGCTATAAGCCATTCCCGTGCCTCGGGCCCATCGGCCGCTATCTGAGGCGTATCAGGATAATCTTTGAGCAATCTGGAAGCGCGCATGTTCCCTGTTTCGAGTAAATGGGCGCTCAAGGCCCTGCGGTCAATAGGTTTCCCTGCGTTCATAAAGTCCAGTATGCAGTCTCGGATGTGGCTGACGTCCGGATCAGGAAACGCGGCCGCCGCCAGCGTTTCGGCGCCGAAGTCCAGAAGGAAGGGACTATCGACCGCCCGCACGATCGCGCCAAGGCCGCGCAGCTTGGCCGGCGCGCCGCCCTTGAGCGCAGACTGGCCCGACTCTCCTGAGGCGGGAAACTGTCCCGTTCCGGCGCGCTTCCTGCTGTTGCTGCTGCGATTTGACTGACGCACCTGCCAGAAGTGATCGCGCATGCGGGCCTTCAGATCACGTTCGTATGCCGCCCGCACGCCGGGATGCCTGATCTGGGCCGCCGCCGCCGCAAGGCGCGCCTCGAGACCGGCCTGGCGCTCGGGCGTATCGAGCGGTTCGGCGTCGCGTTCCCGCCGCCAGAGCAGTTCCGACAAGGCAAGCCGGTTATCCAGCGTTTCGGCCATGGCGCCGGGGCCGCGCTCGCGAATCAGGTCGTCAGGGTCCATGCCGTCCGGTAGCAGCACGAAATACAGCGACCGGCCGGGTTCGACATGCGGCAGGGCCCGGTCGAGCGCGCGGAAGGCGGCGCCAAGGCCGGCACTGTCCCCGTCGAAGCAGAGCACGGGCTCCGGCCCCGCCCGCCAGAGCAACGAAATCTGCTCTTCGGTCAGCGCGGTGCCCAGCGGCGCCACAGCCTGGCCAAACCCGGCCTCGGCCAGCGCGATGGCATCCATATAGCCTTCGCAGACGATCAGGCCCCCGTCTTCGCCATGGCCCAGCGCCTCGCGCGCCGCCTTGTAGCGGTACAGCACACGCGACTTGTGGAAGAGCGGCGTATCGCCGGAGTTCAGGTATTTCGGCTTCGCATCCGGCGTCAGGCCACGGCCACCGAACGCAATGATCCCGCCCCGCGAATCCGGGATCGGGAACATCAGCCGCCCGCGAAAGGCATCATAGGGCTCGCCGCCCTTGTCGCTTTCCTTGGCAAGGCCGGCCTCCAGGATCTCCGCCATCGAGAAGCCCTGCGACTTCAGGTGCTCGGACGTCTTGCGCCAGTCATCCGGGGCAAAGCCGAGACGGTGGCGCCGCCAGGCCCCCGGCAGCAGGCCGCGGCCCTCCAGGTAGACCCGCGCCGCCGCGCCTTCTGCCGATTGCAGGCAATCCTCGAACCAGGTCGCAGCCGCCTCGCAGGCCGCCTGCAGGCGCTTGCGGTGGTCGTATTCCTCGGCGGCTTCCGGGCTCGCCTTGGGCAGGCTCATGCCCGCTTCTTCCGCGAGTTTCTCGACCGCCTCCATGAAGGACAGGCGTTCCGTCTCCATCACGAAGCTGATGACGTCTCCGCCCATGCCGGAGGAGAAGCATTTGAAGATGCGCTTCTGGTCGTTGACGTAGAAACTCGGGCTTTTCTCATTGGTGAAAGGCGACAGGCCGACCCATTCCTTGCCCTTCTTGATCAGCTTCACCTTGCGGCCGATCACATCCGACGGCCGGATACGGGCCTTCAGTTCTTCGACAAAGCCATCAGGGATTCGGACGGTCTGGGACATTCGGGCAAGTGTAGCGCGTCATGCCGCTTTCGGGAACGCACAGATTGCCGAACCGCCGCGTCAAAAAAAAGGGCCCCGCCTTTCGGCAGGGCCAGTCTTCAAAGCCGGACAGGCTCACAGGGATGACTAGGTTGTGGACTCATAAGCGCGTGTCCAGAGTCTGACAGAAGCGATAGCGACGGCGGCGAGGTAGTTTCTGGCGAGTTTGTCGAATCGGGTTGCGATGCGCCTGAAATGCTTGAGTTTGTTGAAGTATCGCTCGACCAGATTGCGCTGGCTGTAGATGGCTCTGTTGACGGAGCGCTGGGCCTTGCGGTTGCGCTGGGTGGGGATATGCGCCTCGGCCCCGCGTGATCGTATCTGCTCGACCAGCGAGAGCGCATCATACCCGCGATCAGCCACGACATGGGCGGCCGTCTTCAGGCTGTCGACAAGGGCAGGCGCGGCGGCCTTGTCGGAGGCTTGACCGGCCGTCAGGGACAGGCGGATCGGCAGGCCCGCCTCATCAACCACGGCATGGATCTTGGTGCTCAGTCCCCCACGAGAGAGACCGATGGCGTTATCCGGGCCCCCTTTTTTCCGCCTGCGGCGTGCTGGTGGGCCCGGATGATCGAACTGTCGATGAAGGCCATAGATTCGGGAGATCGCTCCGCCAAGGCATTGAAAACATTGAGCCAGACGCCTGCCTTCGCCCATCTGTTGAAGCGATTGTACAC